>NZ_CP011517.1:0-21692 GCF_000828125.2 Rickettsia asembonensis
GTTCTTTTACTTAGAAAGTTGGAAAACAAATATTGAGATGCCTTAATAAGCGATGTTCTTATGGATAATTAATATTTGACACTACCAACTCTTCAGATACAAGAAGTATACCAATGCCGAATTGGTATAACTTGCTACATGAGATTTTGCTGATTCAATATGAGCTATAATATTATCAAGGAGTTTCTTTGATAACTTGCTTTCTGGTATAGTATTATTTTTTATAATTTGATTTGTATCTATCACTGTGCGTCCTGGTATTTAGTTCCTATAATTCCCAGTCTCAGTACATTGCTAACCAAAACTGCAAAAAATCTGGAAGATTTTATAGCACAATTATCTTAACTATGAAAGTCATTTCTTAACTCGGTACTTTCTCCAACTTTGCCGCTCCCCGCACGATCTTTAGTATCAGGCCAAGTAATAGTATTTAGGCAACTAAGATATTATCATTTGATGCTACGTGTAAGATTTTGCTTATGCTCGTGTCTCAATTTATACTCAGTATCTACGATTAAATTTTTCTCATGATTAAACTCCTCGCGTGATTTTATATGCATTCGTTGCCTTATCTCACCATCTAACTTAATTTCAGCGAACTTATCCTCATCAATTTCTTGTTTGATCTCTATATCACGACTTAAATTCTTAATTTCCCAAATATTCCGCTTAGCATTTTTCCATGACACAATCTCACTACCATCTTTAGAATATACAGGTACTTTAATATCCCTTGTGCCTATTTTCTTTAGTTTAATCTTATCACCTACTCGTACATCATTGTTCTTGATCTCGGAGGTTATCTCCCCTTGCCCCACACAGTAACTTCTTTGCCATTATTAGTCCTGTAAACAAGGTAGTTATTGCGATCTTTTGTTTTATCAAGCTGATAGCTACCGCTTCCAAATTCTACTACTTCATATTCGTTTCTATTGGTCTTAGATGTTAACTCTTTCCATTCCCTATTTATCTCTTCTTTCTTAATGGTTGACTTAACATCATATCCGTAATCTTTAAGATTATTTGCAAAACGCTTCTTCATCTCATCATAATCTTTGTCACCGCTGATTCTAATTCTAGTGCCATCTGATTTGTTTACATTTATTATTACGTGGACATGTGGGTTTTTAGTATCCGTATGGTATGCCATCACGAAATAATTATCGGGATACATAGACGTTAATGTTTTTCTTACTGCTTCTAATGTATCATCCTTTGATACACCAGCTATCTTCGGTGGTGAAAACGTTAAACTTTTCGTTAAATCAATGCCGTATTTTTGTGGTAAAGATGTATGCATTTGCATAAATCTTATTGTATCCTCTATATCTTCCTTGCTACTTTGTTTAAGACCATCGTCATCTGATAATTCTAGCGTATAATCTCTGCTAATATACTTGATTGCGTTACGTATACCTGCTCGTGATTTAGCTCCTTTTGTAAACTTTACAAATACCTCTCTGCTACCTTTTATGCCGCTACTGGTATTGCCTTTTCTTTTTTGATTGATCTTATATGAAAATGTAGATTCACTCGCTTTTTTACTTCTCCTATACCTCCATTCTTTCTCTACATATACTTCCATTATACTTCCACCTATCTTGACTTCTTGTTAACTAAAAATCGTTCTTCACTTTCTTGAATTATTTTCTCTATTTGCTTATTTAATTTGAGTATATGACCTACTAAATCTTTGCACACATTTTTTCCTTCTTGATCTACTATACGACCCTCTCTAATTATTCTATTAATATTACGTCCTAATGCATTAATTGCATTTCTATTCTCTCTTAATTCACGCATCTCTTCGCCGCTTATTTTACCGTTTTTGCTAATGCTTCCTATTACGCGATATCTTATTTCTTGCGTTAACTTCCACCCGTTCTCTTGTGCATATTGCTCTAGTATTTGAACCTCATCTTCGGTAAGCCTTATTCTTTTTTCTGTGATCTTTTTTAAAGTAGTTTTGGTACTTTTCTCTGTAAGTAGTAGTTGGTCTGTAATAGTTCTTTGTTGTTTTAGCAACTCTACTATTCCTCTATTGACTGATATACTTTGATTAGACATATTCGCTTTTAAACTATTATACAAATCTTCGCTTACTCTTAATTTAATCTCTTTCTTCTTGCTCATTCCTTGTCTTTCTTTTGCCATTCTTGTTTTTTGCTATTCGTACAAACAATCTTTCTTTGTCTTTTGTACTGGTGCTTACATTCTGTTTTTATTCAATGAGAGCTTGCTGCAGGCTTTTCTAATTATATGAAATGGTGACATTTCTAGTATAATTAGTGCTACTTGCTTCTTCTTTACTGTTTACTTAATATAGATTAGAGCAAGGTTGGACGCAACAAATTCTTTGGTATGGAAGGAAAGAGGAGGGTGATTAAGGATGGATTGGTATAGGGGGTGCAGTCCTAAAAAAGACCCGTACGGGTCTTGAGGTTCTCTAAGCGAAACTATTGCCTTGCTGCCGTAGGCTCTCATTAATAATGATATTTTAAGTACTTTTAAAAAGTATCTTTATAGTTCATTACTTAAAGAATTCCTTTTTCTTATATTAATATTTCTAAAGTATTTCGTAGCCAACATGGTTGATAGCTTGCGCTCATCAATTAAGCAAGCTAGCTATCAACCATGATTGTAATATGTGCAACATTTACATGGCATCATAATGCACTTACTATTTCTGAATTATAACTCATAATTTTCTAACTTCTAAAGTTTAGTATACGAGGGGGCTTGCCGCCCACTCAAACTCCCCCGCAATATCTATAAGAAAGAATGATTTATTTAACACTTTTATTATAAAATTGGCATTTATTACTCTTTTTTCTAGAGTTATTTTCTGGTTTTGATATACTGTATGTATTGGGTAATACAAATATATTTCATATGGCTACAAAACCACTCGCAACTAGTACTAAGATTGCTAACCTTGCAAAAGTTAAACAACAACGTATTCAGAAGATTGAAGCGGAATTAAATGTACAGTTAACCTCCCTGCTAATTAAGAGAAAAGAAGAGATATTTAATATCTTTAATAGATTTTCTGCAGTAGATATTGATGATAAACTACTAATAGGCTTTCTTAAATTTATTACTCACAAAGATAATAAAGATCATCCTATTATTAAAGAGTTTCTAACGCTTGCTAATAAAACTAGATTACTGAAGAGAAAAGGTAATAATTAAGTTAATATTTGTATTAATATTAGAGGTATATTATGAGTAATGTGATTAATTTTCCAAATGGGAAAGAACGTATTACATTTAAGAGAAATATTGCCAACACAAAACGATATAATATCTTTAAATCAATACTGCAATTGGTCAGCAAAGCTATCTATGGCATCCTATTTACTATTAGACTAACCATAGCTACAACATTGCATTATTCGTTTTGTGTCTCTCTTAGTATTTTAAATAGTATGAATGTTTTTCTCTTCTTCTTTCTAGGGCTTTGTTGTATCATTAATTACTTCCATCTAGATAGGCATTTTATATCTCCTACTAACTATGCCACGCCTGTCTTTGTTGGATTCTGGATACTATCATGTGCTGCTCAACATATAGTTATCTTGATACAAGAACATATGCCTTTTCATAGAATTATGAAAGTCGTTAGAAATACTATACCTATACAAACCGAGCACAATTTTCAATCACAATATTATTAATACTAAATATGAATGATAAAACAGATAATACATTTTTCAATAAATCTCATGATAGACCAAGGCATGATGCTCTTATTCGCAAAGCTCTAGAGAACCCAATAGTAGCTAAGGAGTTCTTTGAGATGCATCTACCACGTGATATTAAGGCTATGTTTGCACCTCATACTCTTAATATGGAAAAAGAAAGCTTTGTTGAGCCCAATCTTCAAAACTCCATATCTGATATTCTGTTCTCGGCTAAGTTTAATGATGAGACTGGTTATTTATGGATTCTGTTAGAACATCAAAGTACTCCTGATCACTTCATGGCTTTTAGGCTATTTAAGTATATGATGGATATTATAGCAAGACACTTAACCCTGCACCCAAATAGTAAACATTTATCCTTTGTATACCCCCTCGTGTTCTACAATGGAGTAAAACACTATAACGCCCCTAGAAACTTTTGGGACTTATTTAAAAATAAACAGTTGATGCAAGATATTTGGAATAAAGACCATCAGCTTATTAATGTTCATGACATTCCTGACGATGAGCTAAAGAAAAAAACTTGGGCAGGGATACTGCAATTCTTCATGAAACATATACACGAGAGAGACTTACTTAAAAGATGGTATGAGGTAGCAGAGTTATTACCGGAACTTGCTAAAATGAATATTGGTATAGATTACCTAGAGCTGATATTAACCTATACATTGATTAAAATTGAAAAATCTGATAAAATAGAATTAGAAAAAATACTTAAAAGTCGTTTAAATAACCAGCAAGGAGAAAAACTTATGACTAGTCTTGCTCATCATTGGGAACAACAAGGTGTAGAAAAAGGTATGCAACAAGGTATGCAGATTGGTAGAAGCGAAGGCGTGCAGATTGGTAGAAACGAAGGCATGCAGATTGGTAGAAACGAAGAGAAATATGAAGTAGCTAAAAATATGTATAATGCTGGCTCTGATACTGACTTTATCGCTAAAGTTACTGGGCTTACTGTTGATGAAATCAACAAACTAAAGAATGGCTAGTAAAATACTATGCAAACTGCAAAATCTACATTAAAGCTTAAAGTACCAGTCAGTATTGTTACGCCAATCCTTAAAAAACAAGTGGTCATCTTCGATAAGCAAGTAGCACAAACACCAAATCCCGAGAGTGCCCAATTAACTGGAGGTAAATCCGTTAAACCTAGTATGGGTCATAATAAAGCTCAAGACGCTAAATTGGCTAAAGAACAAATTAAAGCAGAAAAAGCCAAGGCTTTAGCTCTAGAGCAAAAAGAAGCCCTTAAAACTAAACTCATGCGATGGAAAGATAAATCTAAACAAATCTTAAAATTACTACAAACAAAATATCCTCTATGCTTCTCTAACCCCGCAAAACCTCTTGCTATAGGTATAAGTAAAGAAGTTATAGAACTCGAGCAAGATAATTTCTCAAAACAACAAATTCGTAGATTCTTTAGAAGATATTGTTCTGATTGCAGATATAAAGAACTTCTTATTGAAGGAGCTCAGCGTTATAACTTAGATGGGACGAATGCTAGCTTAGTTACTAAAGAAGAAGTACCGCCAAAAACTAATAAATTCTCTAACCTTAAAAAATCTTAAATTTCTGTTCTTTACAGATATTCTTTTGATCATGATTTTATTGAAAATATTTAAGAAATATAATATGCAACCAAAACGCTCATACAATAATTCTCTGTCTTCATCGATGAAAATACAGATCCAAAAATAGACGGCATAGTTCCATACAATTATAAAAAACGACGTGAGGAATTAAATAAACTAGTTACAAATCACATAAGAAAACAACAGCAAAAATTAATACAAAAAAACAAAACTATAACAAAATAGGTTAATTTTTCATTAACATATTAGTATAGTATTAATTTATATCGCTATCTTCACCTATTAAATTAATATACCTGCAATTGCACTCGCATTCGTTACCGCCTTAAAATAAGTAGGTGCTGCTGTCGTTGCAAGCAACACATCCTTAAGGCTTGGATCACTATGACCGCTTGTCCCAAATAGATTATGGCTATCAAATACTTCTACTTCCCTACCATCTGTATTTAAATTTGTCACCGGTATCATTAAGCGTGATGTAGCCTCACTTAAACGCATATTTCCTAAATGATCATCTAAATATTTTCTCTAATGGCTTCTGACTATATTTATGCGTAAATACTTGTTTTACTCGGCTTAATAACTCATCTGGAAATATTTGCGGTGCTGCTTCCTTAAATATCTCTAAAGCCTCTTTGGCACTATATTTTGATATACTACTGCCTGGTTCTCTGGGAATATAGCTGAACCACTATAAAACAGTTATGAATAATAATTTCAAATACTGATTACTATTATCTTAGTAACGCACAAATCTATAACTAATTTATAGTGGTTTAGCTATAGTTAGCAAACCTGCTATTAATCCTCCAACGCTAGTGCCTGTTATTATTGGAAATAACTCCGTTATAGACTTACCTGTCCGCTCTTCTATCTCAGCGAGTACCACTAACTCTGCTATCCCTTTTACTCCTCCTCCTGATAATGATAATATCCGGTTGCTCTTCACAATCTCGGTCTCTATATTTGATTCTATATTTTGTTCTTTATTGCTCATTGCTTTGCTCCTTAAATTTATTGATTATTTAATAATTTCATATTCCTAACGTACTAACTCAAAATAGAGTATTCTACTGCAGCTTTCTTACCACAAAAAGCTACAGCAATTTTAAATATTTTCTTTATGTGAGGATAATTATCGATTGTAGTTCCATATTTTTTATCATTCATTTGTTTTAATCCTTCTTGAGCTATTTTGACTAATTCTTTCTCTTCTTTGCCTACTTTATACTCAATAATAAATGCTTTGTATCCTTTATCTCTTCTTGCAATAAGTCGGTGATCAAACCTGCCATAACCAGATTCTAAATTTGATTCTATAATGTAATTATGAGATAATGGAGCAAATATACCTCCCATTAAATTATGGTAATCACGCTCGCAATGAAAATCATGATAAGAGGTCGAACATATAAAATACTTCTTTAACTTATCAAAAAACTTACCTATCTCACCGTGAGTTAATAACTTTATGAAATCATTGTATTCACTCATAATCCTAACTCCTTACTGTTAATTTTAAAAATTGCTCTAGCAAAATTTTCTTGTGCTATATTTAATTCTGTCTCACCTGTTTTCATATACAATTCGATGCCTTTTCTTGATATACCAAATTTGTTTAATGTAGCTTTTAAAACATCTCGATTCTTAGCAGATTCTAATACAAATCCTGATTGCTCCAAATTATCTAATGTCTAACTTTCATCTGTTAACAGATAATCATTTGCATCTTTAGTACAGTATATTTGTATGTAATCATTGTGCCGATCTAGGTATGGCGTGGTAATACAAACTATATTCTTTCTCACTTCTTCTAATGATTTTGCATTTTTAAATAATACGCTTAGCTCTTGTAAAATCTCACTCATATGCATACTCCACACTCTTAATCCCACAACTACCCGCTAGCCTCCGTATCACATGCGAATAGTAATTACGCACCCAATCAGCCATAAACCTTGTTGGCATGGTAAGTAGTAGTAGGCTAGTTTCTTTGCACTCACTAGCTACTGCTTTCGAAAACCAAGCTGTATCTATGCCATTGCCGTACTGCAGTACTAGCGCCTGCCTTACTTGACGCCATACGCTATCTTCAGGAAGAGTGCTTAAAGGGGTGCTTCTTGGTTTACTGCAACTCAGATCAGATGTAGATTCACTTTGTGCTTCTTCTATATTTCCTTCTTCCTTCGCTACTGCTGCTGATATTTTCAATCCTGTCTTAACTCTATCAAGATAGCACTTATTATTGCCGTATACTGAACATACCTCGCTCGTTAATATCTCTCTTTGCATATCACTTAAGGCTAGATTCTCAGGAAGTAATATGGTTAATAACTCCTTACTACTACTTTCTATAAATCTTGCCTTTGTGAGAATCGAATATGATATCTCAGAGCTAAATCTCCCTGCTATCTTCTTTTTGACCTGTGATATCTTGCAAGTACCACTTGAACTCTCCACCTTGATTAAATACTGCTCGCACTCCAATACTCTTTTTTCCTGCTCGTCTATGTTACAGCTGAATCTGAAGCTGGGATTATTAACAAGCATAGCTTGATGGTTTTCTTCCTTTAATGCTTTGACCATGTAGCTAAGAAACGTAAATCTGTTCTTAAATCTTTTCTCAGGATATTTGATATAGAGCTTTAACAGTAACTGATTTGTGAAGTTAGTACCAAATTCTCTATTTGCTTTAAAGTTAAGGGTCTTTGCGTCTTTCTCTGATATTGGATAAAAATGTCTGAAGTCTTTATGTTTCCTGTCATTGCTTGCTTTAGTCTTTGGTGCTGTTTTCTTATGGATACCAATATTGGTAGAGTAAGAGGCTGTTTGCTTTGGAATGATAGTATTACAATTGTTTGGAATGTTTAGTTTGTTTTTTCTGTCAGAGATATCTTGGAACTGAAACGGTAAAGCATCCATAAAATCCTTAAATATATTTTTTAAAGATTTAGATGAAAGTGAGCTTTGCTCACTTTCCAAATGATCTGAATGTGAAGTTTGCAGAAATGTTTGTGGTTTTATCTGGTTATTTTTAGATAACTTATCTAGTACTTCATTTTTTTCATCTAGGTTTTTATTGATATTTGCATCTATATTTTTATTATTTTCTTTTATTATTATATCTTTATTATTAAGGGCTGTTTTTTTGATTATGCTAGGCTGTTTTTTTGACCATACCGTTTTAAACCCCCTATAAGTATCAGGAAAAATACAAGGATTAGAACATTGAAAAATATCATAATCAAATTCTGTAATTTCTGCTTCCTGAGAATGTATTTTTTTAGAAATAGGAAATACTACAGGATTAATAGATATGACAAAAATAGATTTGTCATATCTATTACAATCTATATCATTAGATTTAGTATATTTGTGCTCTACTTGTAAGAAGAAGCTATCACCTTGTTGTTTGACATATCTAAATATCCTATCAAGAGTACTACGGCTTATGTTATTTTTTTGTATTAACTCACTAGATGTAGCAGAAAAAGAAAGTATGTTAGAGCCACGAGAGTTATGCCTAAAATTCCTATAAGCAGACATAATACAGTTTAAGAAAAATAGCTTATATTTAGATGGTAAATTATTCTTAAACAAGCTTTTCATAAATTCAAGTTCAATGGGAACAAATAACTTAGTTCTTAAGATATGTTCTAAGTTAGATTCATGCTCTAATTTAGAGCTATCACTTACTTTCAAGTTAGCTGGTAGTTCTTTAATCCTTGCATACAACCTATCAGGAAGAACAGGTATTAACTTATTAGCCATGTCCATACCATTACTTCTTTTTCTTCTAAATACTTTAAGCATCTCTAAAGACTCAAGTTTAGCTGTCATCTTTAAAATAGTAGCTCTCATATTAGCGTCAGTTAAAGAATTAACAGAATTATGAGTATTGGCAGTAAGGTGAGTAGTATCACAAGAAGCATCAACACCAAGAAGTTTAGCAAGTTTCAAGGAAGGATATGTAATAAAAGTATTACCTTTGCTTAGTTCTAACTGATAGAGTGATACAATCTGCAAGAAAAATAATATGTCACGAGGTGACAAAGAAGAGTCTAAAGAAGAAGATTTTGTATTATTGAAGCTACCATTTCTTAAGAAAAGTGCATTATTTTTTACACTGTTGCTATTATGCAACGAGAAATTAAATAATTCTTGCACTAAATCAGGATATAGTAAGGTATATTGATTATTATGAGTAGTTAAGGAATTAACACTACCGTAACTAGTAGCACTTTTGCCCTTGTGATGGGCTATATTGCCTATGTGCTGTAGGGATGTATAATTATTATTGAATGATTGTATGTTTTGTGTTATACTCACTGTACATGGCTCCTAAGGTTATGTAAAAGTTAATATCAGTAAGTACTAAAAACTTTCCAGGTTCAGTACTTACTGATTAAATTTTTTGTATAAATTGTTACAGTAACATATTTATAATTTATTTTCTATAAAAACACAAATAGCTTTTTCCATAATTTTCTTTTTACTTCTGTTTGGTAATGTTTCCCAATATTTTTTATGATCTTGTGTTACCCTAATACTAAGTTCAATACAATCATCATTTTTTTGAATATATTTGTGTGTGTTTATAGGCCCACTAATCATTAGTTTTTCTACAATAAATCTTAGAATATCAGAAATAGAATTGAAAGTGTAATCAGAAATATTATGCATACCTAACAAATAATTTTGCAATGTATTGTATAGTGTTGTATTGATGCGTAAAGAGATAATTTGATTTCTATTTTTTTTACCAATTTCCTCATAAGATTTATGTACAGCTTTTTTTTCTTTTTTTGCTAATATTTCCATACTCATCCTTTAAATAATTGTTCTTCTATAATAGTAAAATTACTCCTCAATTCATTTAATACTTTTTCATTTTTTAATGTACTAAAATAATTTTGTGATAATGCATTCAATAATGCAGGATATACCGCAGGACGATTCCCAAGACCAGGTAATATAATCCCATTACTTTGTTCTTGAATTATCTTGTCGACTTGAAAAATGCCTTCTTTCTGCTCATTCGTTATCTCAAGTCTGTTTGGAAAAAAAATTGTTTTTTTCTGTATTAATGAATTAACAGAAAGATACCAACCAACTACGATTTCCAGATCGGCAATATGTGGTTGAAATGGAATAATAATTAAATCAGATTCCCTAACATGCTTTATCAATCCAGCTCCCGATGTTCCTGCAGTATCTATAATTAAAACCTCAGGATTATTAATAGTGCAAAAATTAAAACCACTACTTTTGCATTTTTCTATCCATGTAGATATTGTTCTATTTGGATCGGCATCAAGAATATTTATGGAAAAATCTTTATACAAAAACCATTGTACTAATAGGGCAGATATTGTTGACTTTCCAACACCCCCTTTATCACCAGTTAAAGCTATTCTTTTCATATTACAAACCCATTACGATATTTTACCTTACTTTACAATACAAATAACATAACAAAAAAACTTTTATGCAGCAACCCTACCTATCATCCTATCTATAGAAACATTAAAATAATTAGAAATCTTAAGTATCATATCACTATTCATAACTTTACGTGAAACTTTTCTATGGACAAAATTATATAAAGAGTTATAGCTAAATCCGAGTTCTATACTTAATTTGTGAATATTGATATTTTGCTCCTGTAATTTTACTAAAAGAAAATTTTTAATATTTAAATTTATTATCTCTTGATTTACAATTAAATTGTAGTTATGCACCCCATAATAAATACTTTCTCTGCCTAGTACTTCATCTATAGAGCAGTTAAAAAAATCTGCAATTTTAATTATTGTAATAATAGAGGGATTATTATTAAATCCTTTAATAATATGAGTAATGGTGCTGTAAGGTATTCCACTTTCTAGTGCAAAAGCTTTTCTATTTATATTATTATCTTTTAAGTTCCGTTCTAAAAAATTTTGAATGTTTAAAATAATCATGGTTTTAAAAAAAATATTGTTACGGTAACAATTTTTGTTGACTACCTATATATTTAGTACTACTATACTGTTAGTGGTTCTGTCGCATCTGTAACCCATGGCTGGTATTTTCACTAAAATCTAGGATTTTAGATATTATGCTGCCATTAGCATTTGAAAATTCTCGAAAGTAGAGACATGCTCATTAGCTCCTACTATTTGTCCTTTTTGAATCATACGGATATTTTCTATACCAGCAATAGTAATCTTAGCACTACGAAAACTCTTAAAACCAAGCATTGGCTTAGTGCGCTTCTTAATAAATCTATGATCTTGCTCTATCAGATTGTTCAGATATTTATTTTGAAGTATTTTTATCTTTTGTTCTTTAGGTAAGTTTTTATTAAAGTCAGTAAGAGCAGAAGTATTACTACCACTCTTATCTATTACTACTTTCGCAGGAAGATCGTGATGCTTAAATGCTTTCCTAAAAAATGCCTTCTATCAATCTATAACAGCTATAACTCAACTCATAGATACCTTATTACTACCTCCAAAAAAAGAGCTTTTTCACACTCTCAACTTCCCATTACAAAAATTGTAGGGTACTATGGTAAATCTACCATAGCAAATATAATTTTGCGTGGATGTATTTGCTTAGATACTAAATTTTCTATATGTTCTTCAAATAAATCTTTGTTTTTATTAAACGGCTTATAGTTAAGCATTGCTAAAATTTCTGATTTATGATTCAGGCGTATTCTTTCAGCATAATTATTAAGTCCAGTCAAATTTATACCAAGAAGTTGACTTACAAATAATGTATCATTGTCATTATATTTATGATAAAACTTACCTGTAGCCTTTAAATAGCCTAATTGTAGAACAAAGCCAACTTTGCTATCATTAGCATTTAAATTGTTTAGCTTAACTTTTATTGACGCAGAAATATTAAAAAACTTGTGTCTTTCTTCATCATTAAATAAGGGAGCATTATCAAATTTCTTAATTTCATACGGTGATAAAATTATGATCCTACTCATTCTTCCTCACTGATTCTATCAACCGCTTCATTCAAATCAGAATAAGAAGGATAGCAATATATTTTTGTAGTATCTAATCTCTCATGCCCAGCTAACATAGCAATTTTCTCAAGACTTACACCACTATTTACTAAGTTTTTACAAAAACTATGACGCAAATCATGTGGACTAATATCTGATAGCTCAGTATTGGCTAATATTCTTTTTATCATCAATTGAATTCCTCTGGGCGTTAGATTACCACGTTGTCCAATAAAAATTTTATCACTACTACCAACATTAACGTGATAATCTATAGCTTCAAAAGCTAATCTTGCTGACTTATTCAAAGGTATTTCTCTAGATTTATTACCTTTGCCATAATTGACAATAAGGCTACCTTTGCGATCGGTTATGGTAATATGCTTCCATTTTAAATTACAAAGTTCTTGTATTCTTAATCCTGTATTTAGTAGAATTTTTATAATTGAAATATCTCTTATTTTACCATATTTTTCAAAATGCCTTAGTAACGAGTTCTGTTCAAGTTTATCCAACCACCTAGCTGTAATAGAGTGCTCTTTGACAAGTTTTGGAAATGGAAATCGATAAGCCATTTTCTTAGTATTCCATCCCCATTTCATAAAATATTTCAAACTTAATATTTTACGGTTTATTGTATTAGGCTTAAATTCATTATCTATTAAATATTGTTTATATAACCTAATATCTGTTGGAGTAATTTTATTAATAGTAAAGGAGTAGTGATTTACTTTATTAAACCAACGGGCAAAAATAATAAGATCATTTTTATAACTAATCAAATGTAGATTCTGATTTACTAAGATTTTTTTGGTACTTTATAAAATCTTCAATTTCCTTTATTTTGGTCATAACTTATTATACGATTAGTTTTTATACAGATAATTTATTATAAAATACCATTTATACGATCAATTTAGTAATATTACAACGCATAATAATACTTATGCGATCAGAAAATCGTAAGATATAATTTTACCAAAATACCTCAAAAACTGACCCAAAACGTCTGCTAATGTCGGATTTGGCACCCACTTGTCATATTACCCAAGTATGTTTCTTACAAAAATCTTAAAGAAGTAGCAACTGACTTAAAACAAATCTATACAGCAAATAATGAGAATATGGCTAAAAATATTTCAAACTTAATATTTTACGGTTTATTGTATTAGGCTTAAATTCATTTTAGCATTAGAAGAGTTTGCTAAAAAATGGGATAGTAAATACCCAGTTATTTCTGATATATGGAGACGTAATTGGAGCGGTATAGTACCTTTCTTTGCTTTCCCTAAAGAGATTAGAAAGGTCATCTATACTACCAATACGATAGAATCGGTAAATCGACAAATCCGTAAATCCGTAAAATTATCAAAAATAAAGGGGTTTTCCCAGATGATAAATCTATCACTAAAATTATCTACTTAGCTCTTAAAAATGCATCTAAAAAATGGACAATGCCTATTAAAGAATGGTCTCCTTGCTTTGAATCAATTTGAGATACTATGTGGAGATTTTAAATATGCATTATTAGAAAATGATTTTTAACAACTTACACAAAAATTATGATTGACTCGTAAGATCAAATCTTGACTTCTATACTTGACGGTGCCTCATACATCTAATAATCAGTACTATCACTGGTAGATCCTAGTGTACTGGTTTCATAATGAACAATTTGAAGAGCAGTATCTATTGTTTTGATTTGGCTAACATCATAATTTATATCTTTGAGTGTTTGATATTTACTACTGAGTAAATCACCTAACTTTTTATGCATGGTATTATCTTCTTCTAATGCTTTTTTTGATTCTATTATAGCGCCTGCAAGAACACGACATTCATTTGCCTTAAGTTTAGGATAATTTGGATGCTCCTTAAATTCTTGATCAAACTTTTCATTATCAATTGCATTAAGCAGTTTATCAAACTTCTCATTAAAACCACAATCAATATACCCGGATAGTACTATTTTCTCCGCCTCATAAAAAGCATATTTTCGAGCATTGTCAACTTTAGGATTATCATTTACTAAACTTTCTTCTACCCATTCTGTTACAGATTGCACATCATTGCTTTGAACTTTAGAAGCTAAAAATTCAACATACCCTTTTTTTAGAGTACTATGTGGAACATTTTTATACATATAATTAACCTCATTAATTGTTATAATTACAAATTATAATTGTCTTCTATAATTTCAGATTCACCTAACAGATCTTCAAAATATCTAGAACATTCATTTTGTATTTCATCTATCCATTTATCATCTAATTGTATCATACTTTCTGTTGCATATCTTACTTTTACTAACTCACAGAATGCTTGAAGTATTGTAGCCCTTTCACATTGTGCTTTATCGAACATACATCCGATCTCTAATTCCCTAAAAGGTAAAAGAGAAATGATAATATGATTAACAACCTTGTTCTTTAATGCATTTATAGTATCCTCATTACTCATTTCCATACGAAATATTGCATCATCATTATAGCCTTTCCTAGAATTATATTGTAACTCCCTATATTGTTTTCCATCTTGCACAGAATATTCTGCTGTTTTCTTGCCGCTAGCAGATGGATATACTGTTATTATTTCATTACCTACCTGTTGTTTAGGTACTAATACTTTTTGCTCTAAAGGTTTAAAATCAAACACAGAGTATAAATGTTTCGCTATATGATATTGAAACATATCCATCAAATTACTTTTAATATCAATCTCTTCATTATACTTGTCTTGACACTTAAGATTTTGCTCATTTACTTTAAAATTATATTTCTCGTTATATTCTTTTTGATATTTTTCATCCTCTTTTTCTGTTTTATGTGATATCGATGTTAACTCACGTTTAACTAGTAAACTTATAATCTTTAATACTTTTGCTACTTTTTTTACTGTTGCTCCCTCATTATCAACAATTCTAATACATTGATCATACTGTGATATCCATGTCTGATCATTCAATTTTTTAGTTATTTCTGCATGAGAATATACTTCATATTCTTTATTTTGTGGTTTTTCTGCATCACTGCTACTTTGATATACACGAATTTCGTCTTTCACAGAGTTGCCTTCTTCAGGAAAAGCAGCATATTTTTCTTGATTAAATAATGTTAATATTATCCTTGCAATTCCTTCACAGACTATTGTTACAGTGTTAACATCTTTTAGATCCAATATTTCTTCAATAAGATATTTTATACCATAAGTAATATATTTTTCAAATTTAGTACTAAAATCTCCTTTAGCCTTATCTTTTTCATCTTGAGAAAAATCTTTACATTTTTCAAATTGTTCTATAAATTTCTCATTATATATTAAGTAGTATTCATTACTAGTTGTAGATAATTTGAATCTTTCAGATTCTTCATTTTGTGGTGTAATATTAGATACTACTTTAGAATACTGATCTGCTGTTAAACAGATACCTTGTTTATTTTTAAGTAGTGGTTTAATAGCTTCCATTATATCATTTATATATGTTTTATTTCTAGCATCACTTTTTACTTGCATGATCATTTCCGTAATAGCATGTTCTATAAAAGAATATGGCGTCACATGGCGCATTTGTTTTGTTGAGCTTCCTAACACTTTAGGACGACCCACTATGGTAGTTTGATTATCACATGGATTATTAGGATCATCATTAATTACAATATCTACTAATACATCTTGACTCATGTCTATTTTAAACAACTTTTCTATAAAGTTATTTATGTACCATTTTTGTTTTTTTATAGCTTCTGGATCTCTTGTCTTGCAAATGTTTGCTTCTTGTACAATCTGACTTACTTCTATTATTTTCCCTACTACACTTCTCTTTAAATCACTATCTTGGATACTGTCATATTGGAAATCTAATATTTTAGTCAATTCTTGATATAACTTTGTATTTGTAGATAAAAACCTTTTCTGCTCAAGACACACATCTGATAATATTTCACATACCAATTTCTTTAATTTCTTATTTTCACAAGCATTCACTGCATTCATAAATGATTTAATACTTGCAATATTGCCTTGAGCAATATATTCAGCAAATATTATCTTCTGAGCCTTAACAAAAGCTTGCTTAAAATCTAATTTTGATGATGGAATTAATATATTCTTGTTTATCCAATCGGTAATAATCTTTTGTTCATTCTTATCTAACTCTTTAGATATAAATCTAATAAGACCACCTACGACTACTGTATTATATGGCATAATACCTCTCTTTTAAATATTATTATAAGTTTGTCCTACGAAAAATCAAAATCATACTGTTGTACATCATTACCCAATAAATCTATTCCTTTTAAAGCATCTACGATTTTTGTATTAAATTGATATTCTAAGTCACCAGACCATTTTTCGTCTAAAATATCAGGTGAATTATAATCTGCCTTCAGTAATTTACAAAAAGAGTTAAATATTTGTTTTATTGGTGATAATTGTTCCTTATCCCGTTCAAAGGCAATATGAGAACGTAAGTATGCAAAAGGAGATAACAGTATGGAAATATGAGCAATAACTTGTGTTATTAATTTCTCTGGTTGAATATCAGATTTATCTATAACAGAGTATAGTTCTATCCCTTTCCCTGTAGCAGAAGGATAGACTTTAATAGCTTCTGTTTTCTCTCCTTCTTCTTGTGTAGATACTAATATACGGTCACCTTGTCCTAATGATTGAAAATCACATATAAAATATAGAGCTTTAGCGGTATGAAAGTGAAATGCTTTATATAAATTCTCATGTGATAAATCTTCATTATAATCTTTTAATGTAAACTCACTTTCATCATCAGATTCACTTTCATCATATTTATTTATTAATTCTCTGATGTCACGATTATAATTACCATTATATTGTGATAGCAAATCATCAATTTTACCATTATTCTGACACAAACTATGATTCATTAATTGCTCTATTGTATCTAGTGCTTGTACCGACTTCTCAACTATTGTTTCCTTATTGTCAATAATTCTAACATATGGACCTTTAGTCTCACCTATTATTTTTTTATAATTTGTTCTAGTAATGTATTCGACAGTATCCTTATTAGGTAGTTTGACTTCTTGACCATAGACACTACGTGCCTCCTTTACTGTTTTGTATAAGAAGATTTGCTTGAATAGAACATTATTCTTCTCAATAAGATATCCTTCTTGATCAAAGATTGATGCTATAAATTTTGCGGTGAATTCACAATTATCCAGACTATCAAGCATTGTTTGCTTTAGACCATTAAATACATATTTAATATATCTTTGAAGATGAAATATATAATTTTCTTTTGCTACTGATTCATTATACTCTGAACCTATCGCTTTGATGTCCTTTGTGGTAAGTTTATTTAACTTCTTAATGACGCTTGTATTAGTAGTCAAATACCATGTGTCTGTATTATCTTTTTTTGTAATAATCCTTAAATCAAAAAAGTCTTCATCTAATGATATATTCTGCTTTGTAGTGTTATATTCATCTTGTGTTAAACATAAACCTTGTATTTGCTTTGATATAGCTAGTATATAATCTATAAAAGTATTTAGTATATAAACCTTGCCAACTGCTAGTACATCTTTTATTTGGCTCTTAAGAGCTTTGCTAATAACCATGTATGACGTAATATTATGCATTTGTTCAACTGACTTACCAATAATTTGAGGACGACATACTGTTATTTGAGAATTACCATTCTTATCATTAATCGTAATATTCGCATACTGATTATCACTAATCTCTATTCCAAATAATTTACTTAATAAATCATCTATACGATATTTTAGATCCGATCCTTTATTTATATCAGAACCTGGATTAGATTTATCCCATCCTTTAATAACATGTACTTCCATTCCTTGAATCACTTTGGCGTCATGTGCTTGACCACCATTGGATATCTCAGCATGAGAAAAGTGTATTCCTTGATGATATATAATTGCTTCTTTTTTGTTACCCCACAATGTCTGATTTGTATTATAGTTACCTAATAATTCTAGATTAGGATTAATAATGTCTAGTGTGTTACTTACATTTAGTATAATTCGAATCTTGGCTAAAGAAGCTAAAATAGGTATTTCCTCAAACATGACATAATGGCTATTCTGTTGTATGTCTTGCAAATATTTATGGTAAATAATTGATTTATTAATTGGAGAGGCAGTTTGATACTTGTTCAATAAGTCTTGAGCCGAGAAAATCTTCTCTAACCGCTCCCGCAATTCATGAGGCATATTTTGATCTTCTAGAGAATCAAATTGTTTCAAGAAATTATACCACTCTTGTCGCATATCCCGAGCATTATCAGTTTTATAATGATCAGAATTAGTTCTATTGCCAAATACGGCATGGAAAAAACAATTACCATCACCTATTGTAGCATATATCTTAATTTGTACTTTATTTGCGTCATCTGCCCCTTGTCGTTCCTGAATTCCTTGACGAGGAGGAGTAGCTTTGCTATCTTGCTTTTTTGCCTCAGGACTTTCTCCTGTGGGACCTGATGGAGATCTTTTCTTTGTCATAAAACATAACCATAACTGATGTTTTAGTATTTATATCAAAATAATTACAGTTCACGTTATAACAATTTTTTAGGTAATACAATAAGTTTCTTATTAATGTATCCACAAGACCAACTATATTGTGGCTTTGATTATAATGGTATAGCATAATCCAATATTTCCAACTTTTGACATTTGTGGGTTTACCTCCTCAGGTCAGGATCAATTTTTCTGAGGCAATTTTTTCTTGTCATTTTTTCCATAAGATTGTCATTATCTTTAGCTTTTCCTAAAACACTCACATCACAATCTTGGATTGTAACATTATTTGCACCTGTGACCGTAAGGTATCTTAGAAATTTAGTGGTCACTAAATACGCAGTACCGCCTGATATAATTGCTGAAAATAATACCACTAGACACATGTTCTTCAGAAAACCAATATTACTACATTCTGTAACATGAGCAGCACTAGCAGAAAGTTTTTTACTATATTCATCTAACTTTTGATCAAGCACACACTGGTTAATTCTTTATTTGCAGCCACAGTATCATTATGTGCATTGTTTAATGCTTGTAGCTTTTCCTGATATACATCATCAATATGTTTTGCCATATTAGGCAGAATATTACTGATTTCTTTTTTTAGCTGTTCCGGCAATATAGTTAAAACTCCAACTTCATTTTGCAGTATCTCATATTGATTTTTTTGGGCAGCAATAGTTTCGTCAAACGTTCTAACCGCATCATTAAGTTGGTCTGCACTACTAGATAGAATTTTACTCAATTCTTGCTGCTGCTTCTCTAGTGCTTTAGTAGTAAAACTAATCTGATTCTTTAATTTATTCACTGTATTGGTATTAATGCTGTGTTCTGTATTGAGATCAGTTGCTAATTGCGATGATTCTACACTATTTTCTGTATTTTGGGTATTTTCCTCTACCTCTACTATATTTTGTTTTGCCTCTGAAGTTCGGTTTTGATTATTTGATTCTTTTATCATATTTATCCTCATTTTTATTGTTAATATTTATGCTTTAGTTTCATTGCAAAGTGATTTTGCTTGGGCGTGCCTCTTCTAGTTCTTTTGCATACTCTTCATCAGATATTTCATTAATATCGTGACCAGTACTCGCCATAGAACCTAGTTGGGTATTTTCCAGCCGCTTGATCATTACTTAGTATTTTGTTTTTTAATTCTTGCTCTAATGCTGCTTCTTTAGGCAAATCCAAAGGAATATAACCTTTGTTTATACACACTACCTTTGCTGGAGAAAGTTGTAGCTTTGTTATTCGTACTTGCGGATCAGGAAGACCTACAAAACATTCAAGATCCTTAAGGCTTGCAATATCGTTCGTTGTGATTAAGGATTTTCTTTTTTCCTGCTCTGTATATGAAACTCCATCTCTATGTTCGTGTGCTCCTATGAGGTATTTTTTTGTTGTGACTGATATTCAATATTTCCAAAAATATCAGTAATTAAACGAGCGGTACTTGGATCGGTATTTCTAAAAATGAATTTGGTGGCGAATTGATCGAATAAGCTACTTCCTGCATAATGACCATATTTGTCAAAGATTTGATTTAAAGACGGTTCTGTCGCATCTGTAACCCATGGCTGGTATTTTCACTAAAATCTAGGATTTTAGATATTATGCTGCCATTAGCATTTGAAAATTCTCGAAAGTAGAGACCATAGTACCCTACAATTTTTGTAATGGGAAGTTGAGAGTGTGAAAAAGCTCTTTTTTTGGAGGTAGTAATAAGGTATCTATGAGTTGAGTTATAGCTGTTATAGATTGATAGAAGGCATTTTTAATATAATCAAAGCCATAAGTAAATAATGAGAATAGTTGTTTTTCAATAGTTTTATAGCTTTTTATACGAATTGGATTTAGTGCATTTTGTATTAATCCATTCTTAACTATTAAGCCTGAAGTGATAGCAGCCACCACCAATAATTTCTCAAATCTATCCAAATTTACTAAGTGACTTTTTTCAATATCAAAACCACCACTTTTAAGATGCTTAAACAACCGTTCTATTGACCATCGATATCTATATAAAGCGAAAATATCAACTTCAATCTCAATGGATGATACCAACACCATTAGTTCACTTTTATCGTTTTTATATGCAGCAAAATTAACTTTTTTATCCCACAATACACCGCTACAAACCTTATATTCTAAAGCTTTAAGATCATTAAATATTTTTACAATGGTTATAGTTTTTAAACTTTTTTCAAGGCGAATTTTGTTATCTCTTTTTAAGGGAATAGCAAATTTTATGTGATTATTTATCAGAAAATTTAACCATTCTTTATTCATAAATTCCCGATCAGCCAGTAGATACTTTATTTTTGCAACACCCAAATTTTTAATAAATTTCTGTAAAAATTCTTCCATCAATTCTCCAGAACATACCCCACTATGCGGTAAAGATTTCCAGTACACTGGCACTGATATTTTACCAATTATAATTACTAAAAATAAAATATTAATATCTGATTTCCCAAATTTCCAGTTTGTTCGATCTATTGCTACAACATAATTTTCTATACCAAAAAAGCTTAATATCAATGATGCAACTTTCATATAATCAAAAGTAAATTCTTTCAAAAAACGATAAATCCTATGGGTTTTTGATGATATTTTAGCATTACCTACAATACCAAGGGCTAAACCTTTTTGATAAATAGAACTTCCAGTCATTAGACTGATTATCATTCCAGACAAACATTTTAATCTTGATTTATTTCCATCTATATATAAAATTAATTCTCGAAGTAGTATTTGGTGCATTGTTTCCCAAAAATATCCACCTTATACTACTTTATTACCCTTTAAATCAACCTTTCTTCAACATCTCTACAAAATTGTAGGGTACTAT
>NZ_JWSW01000001.1:0-86066 GCF_000828125.2 Rickettsia asembonensis
TCAACACTCCCAACATAGCAATTATGATACCTGATTTAAGAGAAAAAGTAATACCTTTTTTGAAAAAAGCAAAATCACCTTATCTAAAAGAAATACAAGCCTTAAACCATTGAATATTGCTTTATTGCACTTTTATATTCAACTTCTTAAGCCGAATAGCAGATTATGTAATAATTCGCTATTCGTGTTAATTAACTATTATCTTTTTTCTTGGAGGAATATAGATTGTTTCATCTTCAGCATGCGAAATCTTTTCTAAAAGTCCGATAAAACGGCCTTTATTAGGTACTAGCTTTACTATTGCCCACCCTTCTTCTATTGATTTCTTTATGCGTTCTATATCAGATTTATGCTCTGAAAAAGATATAACTTTTTGTGCTGGATTTTGCATATTGATAAATCAATTATAGTTAATAAATGTTAATATTATAGTAAATATTTTTTAATAAATCAATCACATATTTATTATTTGCTAAATATAAATAAAATGATTACCATATATTAGGTCTTGTCTACTTATATCCTAATAAATAGTTTAATTAAAAATTAAAAGTTGTACAACAATTTTTTATTTTAAACATATATTTTTATTTCACTTATTAACTTTATTTAATTTAAACTGTATAATTTAATTATGTCAAATGATAATTTACAACCGCCTGCTCTTTCTAAAAAGCAATTATTTGCTTTTTTTGGTATGGTTGTCGGGATATTTATGTCGGTACTTGATATTCAGATTGTCGCTAGCTCATTATCCGTAATAGCTGCAGGTCTTGCTGCATCAAGAGATGAGCTTTCTTGGGTTCAAACATCTTACTTAATAGCTGAAGTTATCATTATTCCTATTACCGGCTTTTTAGCAAGGTTACTTTCTACCAGAATTTCTTATTTTATTGCAGCTCTAGGATTTACGGTTATGAGCGTATTATGTTCGCTCGCAACTAATATTGAATCAATGATTATCTTTAGAGCATTACAAGGATTTTTTGGCGGTGCTATGATACCGACGGTATTTAGTACCGTTTTTATAATTTTTCCTGCATCACAACGTCCTACCGTTACTATCTTAATTGGACTTGTCGTAACCGTTGCCCCTACTTTAGGACCTACACTCGGTGGATATATTACGGAGATTTTATCATGGCATTTTATGTTTTTATTAAACGTCATACCTGGTATTTTCGTATGCACGGTAGTTTTTTTATATGGGGATTTTGATAAACCGAATTATAAATTACTAAAAAATTTTGATTTTCTCGGTATATTATTAATGGCTTTAACGCTCGGCTTATTACAATATGTTTTAGAAGAAGGAAACAAAAAAGGTTGGCTTGAGGATAGTTTAATACTATTCTTAAGTATTGCAGTAGCTTTAGGTTTTGTTTTATTAATCATTAGAGAACTAACCTTTATTAATCCAATTTTAGATTTAAAAACATTCCTTTATAAAGACTTTACTTTTGGTTGCCTTTATTCGTTCGTTATGGGTATCGGATTATACGGGGCAGTATATATATTACCGCTATTTCTCTTTACTATTGCCGGATATGATACATTACAAATCGGAGCTACTATGATAGTGACGGGCGGAGCACAATTTTTATCTGCACCACTTGCCGGTAGGATGCTAGGGCTAGGGGTAGATTTACGCCTGATGCTTATTATAGGGCTTGGAGGGTTTGCTCTCGGATGTCATTTGAATAGTTTTCTAACGCCTGATTCTAAATTTGCTGCATTTATGATTCCTCAATTTGTTAGAGGGCTTTCACTAATGTTTTGTTTTATACCGACTAATAATATAGCTCTTAGCAATATGCCAAAAGAAAGAGTAGGTAACGCTAGCGGGCTTTATAATCTTAATCGTAATTTAGGAGGAGCTGTAGGACTTGCGGTAATTAGTACTATACTTACTAATGATACTAAAATCTTTATGCAATATTTATCGGAAAATATCTCGTCTACTTCTATAATGGCATTAGAACAACTAGATTCTTACACTGAATTATTAAGCGGGAAAGTCCTTAATCCTGAAAAAGCATCCTATTTGTTATTAGCAAACAAATTAAATAATGATGCTTTTGTAATTGCAATAAATAATATATTTAATATGATAGGGCTGTTATTTGTATTTATAATGCTACTAATACCTTTTACTTCAAATATCAAATTAACCGGAAATGTTAATGCTCACTAAAATTAAATTTATATTATATTTTCCTTGGTTATTATTAGAAATATGGGAATCTGCTTTCTCGGTTATCAAAATAATTTGGCAAAGAAAGATAGAGATAGAGCCGTTTTTTGAATGGATTGACACAGAAGGGCTAGAAGAAATCAGTGAAGTAATTTATAGTAACTCGATTACATTAACACCTGGTACGGTAACACTTGATATAAATAATAATATGCTATTAGTACATGCACTCAATAAATCATCGATTACCGACCTACAACGAGGTAGAATGATTAAAAAAATTAAGCAAATATTAAAAACAACTTGAAATAGAAAATGATATCAGATATAAACGCTCTAAAGTGTAAAAAAGTTTTGCTTAAAGTTTCAGGAGAAGCTTTAATGGGAGACAAGCAATTTGGACATGAATATGAGGTAATAAAAAAGATTGCCGGCGATATTAAGGAGGTCATTGATTTAGGAGTAGAAGTCGCTATTGTAGTCGGAGGCGGGAATATTTATCGAGGGATCAATGCAGCACTTGTCGGTATGGACCGAGCTTCAGCGGATTATATAGGTATGCTTGCAACGGTGATTAATGCTTTAACATTGCAAAACGTTATGGAAAGCCTCAATATCTATACAAGAGTTCTATCGGCTATTCCTATGATGAGCGTGTGTGAACCTTATATTCGCCGCAAAGCTAAAAGACATATGGAAAAAAAGCGTGTAGTAATTTTTGCTGGCGGCACGGGTAACCCTTTTTGTACAACCGATAGTGCCGCAGTACTTCGTGCAATCGAAATGAATTGCGATATTTTATTAAAAGCAACTCAGGTTGACGGCGTATATGATTCCGACCCTAAAAAAAATCCTGATGCTAAAAAATATTTCACTATTAGCTATAAAGATGTTATAACTAACAACCTGCAAGTCATGGATACGGCAGCTATTGCAGTCGCAAGAGAAAATAAATTACCTATACGAGTATTTTCAATAAAAGAACAGGGAAATTTTGCTAGAGTAATACAAGATAAAGGCGAATATACGACAATTGAGGAATAATATTATTGTAGTGTGCTATTGTATAGATACCTAATCGTCATTGCGAGGAGGCCTTGTTGCGTGGACTGGTAAAATCCCCTGTGTCACCCCGTGGCTTGACCACGGGGTCCATAAAAATAATAAACAAATACTAATAATTTTAGTATTTTAACTGGATCCCGCTACAAGCTCGCGGGATGACAATAGAAAACCGATCCACGCAACAATGTACTTGGTTCATGTACTAATAATAATATACAGATAAAATAAATATATGGATGAATAAATATGGACACAGAAACGTTAAAGAAAAACTTACAAGAAAAGATGGATAAAGCTCTGAAAGTTTTAGATCATGAGCTTAAAGGGCTACGTACCGGTAGAGCTTCGGTTAATTTGCTTGATAGCGTAACCGTGGAAGCTTACGGGAGTAAAATGCCGCTTTCACAAGTTGCTTCTCTATCCACCCCTGATGCACGAACAATTAACGTGCAGGTTTGGGATAAATCTATGGTGTCCTCGGTAGAAAAAGGAATTACGATAGCAAATCTTGGCTTAACTCCAGCAACGGACGGTCAATTAATCAGACTACCGATACCGGCTTTAACTGAAGAAAGACGTAAAGAACTGGTAAAGCTTGCTCATAAATACGGTGAGGATACTAAAATTTCATTACGTAATATTAGAAGAGACGGCAATGAAGAACTTAAAAATCTAGAAAAGGATAATATTATTGCAAAAGATGAGCATCATAGCTTATCCGAACAAGTACAAAAACTAACCGATAATTATAGTAGTAAAGTTGACTCGGCAATAAAACAAAAAGAACAAGAGATAATGACTGTTTGATTTTCTATGTCATTCCTGCAAAAGCAGGGATACACCTCTTTCCTGTGTCATACCGTGGCTTGACCACGGTATCCAGAAAAAATTAAAAAAGACTGGATTCCGCGATTAAGTTAGCTAGGATGACAGAGATGGAATTAATACACACAACAATGCCTCACGGAAATAACATTAGACTATACCACTCAAAATAATAAAACTATGATTACAAAAGAAGAAGCACAGAAAATAGCAAAATTAGCTAGATTAAAATTTGAAGAAGATACTGTAGAAAAATTTTCTGCTCAGCTTAGTACTATTATGAATATGATTGATATTTTAAATGAAATAGATTGCAAAGATATAGAGCCTTTAACTTCGGTTTCTAATATGAATGCTAGAATGCGAGAGGACGCCGTTACGAGTTCTGATTTATCAAATAAATTATTTGATAATGTAAGCGGAAATAGTGCCCAGCTTGCTAAAGAAGTAAAATATTTTATCACTCCAAAGGTTGTTGAATAATTATGACGGAACTAAACAAATTAACAGTAGCAGACAGTGTAAAAGGTCTAAAAAATAAAGATTTTACAAGTAAGGAATTAGTTAATGCACATATTAAACAAATAGAGAAACATAAAAACCTAAATGCTTATGTTACCGAAACTTTTGATTTAGCTTTAAAACAGGCTGAAGCAGCCGATCAAAATTATGCTAAAAGTCAACCGCGAACACTTGAAGGTATACCATTTGCCGCTAAAGATCTTTTCTGTACGAAAGGGATTAGAACTACGGCATGTTCTAATATACTGAAAAATTTTATACCTAATTATGAATCAAGCGTTACACAAAATATTTTTGATAAGGGCGGTGTGATGCTCGGCAAAACCAATATGGATGAATTTGCTATGGGTTCGACAAATATCACTAGTTGTTTTGGAAATGTAATTAGCCCCTGGAAAGCAAATGATGATAATGCATATTTAGTTCCGGGTGGTTCTTCAGGCGGTTCAGCTGCAGCAGTTAGCGGGTTTATGGCATCTGCTGCTCTTGGTAGCGATACTGGAGGCTCGGTACGTCAACCTGCAAGCTTTACGGGTTTAGTCGGGTTTAAACCAACATATGGTCGTTGCTCAAGATACGGAATGGTATCGTTTGCTAGCTCACTTGATCAAGCAGGGATATTTACTAGAAGCGTTTTAGACAGTAGCATTATGCTTGAAGCGATGATGGGATTTGATGAAAAAGATTCTACTTCGATTAAAGCAGAAGTTCCAGAACTACAATCCGCTATCGGAAGTTCTATGAAAAATATGAAGATAGGCGTACCTCTTAGCCTTGGTGAAGGCGGTATTATTGAACCTGATATTATAAAAATGTGGCAGGATACCATAGAGCTACTTAAAAACGCCGGTGCTGAAATAGTTGATATTACGCTGCCGCATGCTAAATACGGTGTTGCCGTTTATTACGTAATAGCACCGGCTGAAGCTTCTTCAAATTTATCTAGATATGATGGCGTTAGATACGGTCTTCGAGTAGAACGTGAAAATATGACGCTTGACGAAATGTATGAAATGACTAGATCAGCCGGATTTGGGGAGGAAGTAAAACGTCGTATTATGATTGGAACATATGTGCTTTCATCTAGTTGTATGGACGCATATTATCTAAAAGCTCAAAAAGTACGTCGTTTAGTTGCAAACGATTTTAATAATGCTTTTGCAAAAGTTGACGCCATTTTGTTACCTGCAGCACCGACCGAAGCTTTTAAGATCGATGAAAAACAAAATGATCCGACTATTATGTATTTAAACGATTTATTTACTATTCCTGCAAGTTTAGCCGGTTTACCTTGTGCATCGGTTCCTGCCGGATTATCGGCACGAGGTTTACCTCTAGGGATGCAGATTATAGGTAAACAATTAGACGAATATAATGTTTTGAAAGTAGCATCGACAATTGAGTCAGGTGTAAAACATATTAAATTTGAGCCAAAGGGTTTTTAATTATGGCATATATTGAAGGTAATACGGGGAAATGGGAATATGTAATAGGGCTTGAAGTCCATGCTCAAATTTCCTCAAAATCTAAGCTTTTTTCAGGAAGTAGTACTATTTTTGCAGCAAGTCCAAATTCGCAGGTTTCCTATGTTGATGCAGCAATGCCCGGGATGTTACCGGTATTAAATAAGCATTGCGTACACCAAGCAATTAAAACAGGGCTTGGGCTTAAAGCTAAAATAAATAAATATTCGGTATTTGATCGTAAAAATTATTTTTATGCTGATCTGCCCCAAGGTTACCAAATCTCACAATTTTACTATCCTATAGTACAAAACGGAACTATGGAAATACCGACTAGTACCGGCAATCTTAAAACTATTCGCATTAACCGTTTGCATTTAGAGCAGGATGCGGGTAAATCTATGCATGATCAATCACCACATTACAGCTTTATCGATTTAAATCGTGCCGGTATTGGGCTTATGGAAATTGTAACCGAGCCTGATATATCTTCGCCGGAAGAAGCGGCTGAATTTGTAAAAAAGTTGAGGAATTTGTTACGTTATATCGGCAGCTGCGACGGTGATATGGAAAAAGGCTCAATGCGTTGCGATGCTAATATTTCAGTAAGACGTAGCGGCGAACCACTAGGCACAAGATGCGAAATTAAAAATATTAATTCAATTCGTAATATTATTAAAGCAATAGAATTTGAAGCTAAAAGACAAGTAGATTTGCTTGAAAGCGGTGAAGCAATAATTCAAGAAACACGCTTATTTAATGCCGATAGCGGCATCACTAGAACTATGCGTTTAAAAGAAGAAGCACTTGATTATAGATATTTTCCTGATCCTGATTTATTACCGCTTGTTATTTCTGATGAGTTAATAAATGAACTAAAAGCAAACTTACCTGAGCTACCTGATCAAAAGATTGAAAAATATACGAAAGAATTTGGCTTAAGTAAATATGATGCCGAAGTAATAGTAGCCGATGAATCGGTTGCTGAGTATTTTGAGAAAGCAGCAAATGAATGTAACCCTAAAATGCTTACTAATTGGCTAACTAGTGAGTTATTTGGACAATTAAACAAAGCATCGATAGAAATAAATGAATGTAAAATTATTCCTAGTAACTTTGCAAAACTGGTAAAATTAATAGAAAATAATACTATTTCTGGTAAAATTGCAAAAACCATTTTTGAAATTATGTTTGAAACCGGTAAAGCACCTGATAAAATAGTAGAGGAAAAAGGACTTGTACAAGTTTCGGATAATAACGTGCTAAACACAGTAATTGACGAGGTAATAGCTAAAAATCCTCAATCAGTAGAGGGTTATAAAAGTGGTAAGGATAAATTATTCGGTTTCTTTGTAGGCCAGGTAATGAAAAAAACCGGCGGTAAGGCTAATCCAACTCTTGTGAATCAGCTTTTAAAGGATAAGCTGGATTCTTGATGTTTACTGATGTTGTCTGCATGGCTTCTATGTCATTCCTAGCTAAAGACATTATTGCGTGGCTTGGTTTCATTGTCATTGCGAGCGGGCAGTTGCGTAGACCGGTAAAATCCACTGTGTCACCCCATGGCTTGACCGGCGTTGTTGCACGGCTCAAAAAACGCCCTCGATGTCATACCGTGGCTTGACCACGGTATCCAGAAAAATAACTAAAAATATCAATAATATTGATATTTTTAACTGGATCCCGTGAATAAATCACGGGATGACAGGAGGAAAATCGAGCCATGCAACAAGACCAATGCCTTACGGAAATGACACAGAACACACTAAAACTTAAAACATTATTTTTATGAAATTTCTAAAAATATTTCTACTATCTTTCTTACTAGTTTCTTGTGAAAAAAAAGAAATGGAAAAAACTTTAATAGTCGGTACTGCCGCAGATAATCCTCCTTATGAATTCATCCAAGACGGAGAGATTGTTGGGATTGATATTGATATTGTAAAAGCAATAAGTGAGCGTCTAAATAAAAAAGTTATCATAAAAAACTTCGACTTTAACGGTTTACTTGCAGCTTTAGTTAGTGAAAATATTGATGTTGCGGTGGCGGAGCTTTCCGTAACACTGGAGCGTTCCGAATATATCAGCTTTTCCGATAATTACGCTACTGCAAGATTTGCCATAATATATAGAACAGGCGATAATATACAAAATAGCAAAGATCTAGAGAATAAAATAGTAGGGGTACAGCTCGGTAGTGTTTTAGAAAAAAAAGCACAAGATCTATCACAGACAATGAATATTAAAGTTCATTCTTTAGCAAATCATTTAATGTTAGTTGAAGAGTTAAAAGCCAGAGTCATAGATGCTATTATTTCTGAGGAATTTCAAGGCAAAAAATTAAAAGAAAATAATTCAAATTTAGAAAGCAGTACTTTAGAAGAATTTTCATCAGATTTTGCTATAGGTATGTCTAAAAACTCAGGACTAATTAATGAAATTAATGAGGCAATCGATTCATTAAAAAAAGACGGAACCATTAACAAAATTATGAAAAAATGGCTGGGACAGTAACAGAAAGTCAATTTAAAGATACTATGAGTCGATTCCCCCAGGGAGTGACTATTATAACAACAAATTGTAATAACGAGCTTTTTGGCTTTACTGCTAGTTCTCTTACTTCTGTATCTTTAAAACCACCGTTAATATTATTTTGCCTCAATAAAAACTCTTTTAGTATAAACAGTTTTCAGAAAAGTGATAAATTCGCAGTTAGTATTTTAGCAGAGAATCAAATTGATATCTCAAAACATTTTGCTAAATCACAACCTAATAAATTTACAAAAATTGCTTATGAGCTTGGCAATAAAACCAATTGTCCTTTAATAAACGGTGCAACTTGTTATATAGAATGTAATAAATATGCTTCTTATGATGCCGGTGACCATGTTATATTTATTGGTGAAGTAATAAATACTGCTATTAAAAATGATTTAAAGCCTCTATTATATTTTCATAAATCTTATACAAATTTACAATAAATCAAACATGATTAATATCGGTCTTAGCGGTTCTACCGGTAAAATGGGAAAAACCATTACAGAGAGAATAGATAAATTTAAAGATTGCAAAATTTCAGCAAAATTTAATAGTACTAATAATTTAGATGATTTAGATAATTTTTGTAAAAATTCTGATGTAATCATTGATTTTTCTACTCCTGAAATATTAGAAAAATTAATTAATTATGCATTAAAACATAATACAAAATTAGTAATCGGAACCACAGGACTTCAGCCTCAACATTTTAAGCTTTTAGAAAAAGCAGCTCAAACTTTACCTATTTTATATTCTGCAAATATGAGTATCGGGGCTAATTTGCTCAGCTATTTAGCAAGAAAGGCAACAAAAATACTAGATGATTACGATATTGAAATTCTAGAAACCCATCACCGTAATAAAAAAGATTCACCCTCAGGAACTGCTATTATGCTTGCTGAAACAATTGCAAGCGAAAAAGGATTAAATATAGAATTTAATCGTGGTAACAGACCAAGAAGCGAAAAAGAAATAGGTATTTCCTCGCTTCGTGGTGGAAATGTTCACGGTATACATGAAATATCTTTCCTAGGTGACGATGAAATAATCACTTTAAAACACGAAGCTCTGAATAAAAACTCTTTTGTCATTGGTGCAATTAAAGCTGCTATTTGGCTACAAGATAAATCACCGGCTTTATATTCAATGCAAAATATTTATAATTATAGCTTGAAAAAACAGCTCTAACAGACTATATTTTATTATGTAAATAACATAATCCTAAGGTTACTTATGATCGATTATACAAAAACTTTAACTGCCACCTCAAAGAATAAAACTTTTGATGAAGGCTTAAGAAAATACATGCTTAAAGTATATAATTATATGGCTTTAGCACTTTTACTAACCGGTGTAGCAGCCGTAACGACTATATCAGTTGAACCTATTTATAATTTAATGTTTCAAACAGGATTCGGCACTATTATAATGTTTGCTCCGCTCGGTATCGCTTTATATTTCTTTATGGGCTTCGGACGAATGAACCTGAAAACAGCACAAATATTATTTTGGGTTTATGCCGGTTTAACCGGTATGTCGCTTGCATATTTAGCTCTTATTTATACCGGTGCCTCGATAGCTCGTACTTTCTTTATTTGCTCTTCCGTTTTTGGAGCAATGAGTTTATACGGTTATAGTACAAGTAGAAATTTAACATCTATGGGTTCATTTTTTGCAATGGGTCTTATAGGTCTTATCATTGCTTCATTAGTCAACTTGTTTCTAAAAAGCTCGGCTCTTTCTTTTGCTACTTCTCTTATTGGAATAGTAGTATTTATGGGATTAATTGCTTGGGACACTCAAAAGATTAAGTCTATGTATTACATGGCAGAAAACGATGAAGTAGGACAAAAGCTTTCTATTATGGCAGCCTTTACTTTATACTTAGATTTTATAAATCTTTTCCTATATTTAATGAGATTTTTAGGCAATAGAAGAGATTAATTGGTATCCTTTCTGCAAAGTCATGATTTATTCATGGCTTTGGTTTTTTCATTGTCACATCACGATCAAATCTATAGTACTGAATAGTTTTTAAAAAGACCTCGATGTTATATCCCCACAAAAACGGGGCTTTGTTGTATGGATACCGACTCCTCATTGTGAACGGTCTAAGCGAGTTGGCGTTGTTGCATGGATACGGATGTCATTCCTGCGAAAGCAGGAATCCATCATAAAGCGAGATAAATCGAGCTTTTAATTTCAAAAATTTTCTGTATTTATACTTTTTTCTGGATTCCCGCTTTTAGCTAAGAATGACATAAAGAGCATTTACCGGTCCACGCAACAATGCCAAGCTAGTTCGACAATCCAGAAAAAATAATAAAAAAATTCTGTAAATCAGAATTTTTTTCTTCCCTGCAATTAATAATAATTAATTAATTTATATAATAAATTTTTGAAGCATTAGTTAATATAATCAGGTTATTTTATGTTTAAAGAAAAAACTCAACAGGAATTATTATTACAAGAGCAACTTTTTAAAGCCCTAAAAACAGAAGATACAGCATTGAATGCCAAAATATCCAGAGCCTGCGAAGCCATTGCCTCATCTGCTATTGATCTTTCTAATGACCAATCCCCTACTACTGCAAGTCTATATGTTAGTCAAATGGAATTAGCCAATTTGGATAGTCGGGGTTTGGCTAAAGCCACAACAATAATAAAAAATGCATTTCCAAGAGATAAACACAGGGAATTCAGAGAAATAATCGATGCACCTCTTTTACAGCATTTAGTTATGGAAGAGGCAATTGAACGACAAGTTGGATTAGATGATAGCCGATATAATGCAGATTACAGAAAACTTGAAGAAATAGACCATAAAAAAGCAATTGATGCTATGCTACGTGATAAGATGGTGGCCAGCAAACTGAGTTTGAGAAGAAAGGAAAAAAGCAGCAGGAGTTTCTGCCGGTTATATTGCTAAAGATGAGTTAGGAAATACTTTTATTTTAAAACATTTTTATAAAACTCATGCTGCATGCCAAAAAATACAAGATAATAATGCACAAGAACAGGCTATTACTGACCGAAGAGATGGTGTACAAGAATTAATAGGCTCTACCATGTATCAATTTTTATTACATGATCGAGCACCAAAAGAAGGGCTGGTAAAAGCAGATGAAAAACACCCTGATTCACTTTATGTACGTTCTAAATTTTTTGATAATGCTGTAACACTAACAGAATTTTCCGGTTTATCAGGTCAAACTAGAGTCAGAGCTAATGATCAAAATTAAAAAAAGCTGAAAGGATTTGAAAAAGCCATAGCTGCTTGTCATATGCTGGGGGAAGTAGATTATCATGCTGGTAATTTAATGGTGCAGGATGGTAAAACAATAACCAAAATTGATCATGGTCGCTATTTTTTAGCATTTCATAAGGATTTTGGCAGTATGATTCAATCAACAAATAAAATGTTTGCACATCCTGGAGTCGGCTACAGTGCTGCTATTAAAGCAGGTAATTTCTCATTTAATATCGATAAATATAGCGAATCGTTAAATCAAATGATAAGTCAATTTGATGAGAAACAGATGGAAGCAATAGTTGATCAAAAAATTGATGAATTAAAAAAAGCTGGGTTTGATCCAAAAAATATTGTGTTATCCACTAATATTAAAAATTTTGATGATTTGAGGAAACACTATAAAGGCAGTATAAAAGAAAATCTTATTAATATGCAAGAAGTTGCCAAAGGAGCTGAGATAGTAACAAAATTTAGTAATGTTTTACCTGAATTTAACAATGGTGGTTGGTTAGAGGCTTTCGCTACTCACCTGTAAAAGACCCGGTACTCTATGCAATAAATAATAACATTAAAATTGAAGGTATAGATGCTAAAGAGTGGGCGTATGAAAATAATTACCAAATTAAAACTTCTATAGGCTTGAAAAAAGAAATAATCAAGGAACAACAATGGAGCAAAGATTTAGAAGGAAAATGGAAAGAAACAGAAGTTGAGGTTAAGAAAGATAAAGTAGAAGTACAAATTTCTGATCCTGTAAAATCAATGTGTACACAAGATAAATCTACAGGCGAAAAGTTGGAGTCACTAATCGTTGATTTTACAAAGCAGGCAACAACTAAAAACGTAACCGATAAAGAAGTAACAAAATTCTACGACAATATAATGTAAAGAGCTAAAAAAAGAAAATTATCTTACCGAGCAGGATATTGAGGGTATAAAGAAAGATTTAAAATATCAGGATAATATCGAAAATACGATCAACTTATTAAATGCTAAATCTTTCAAATTAAATTCCAAAGATACTATATATTACAAGGTAGGAAATTTTTGTGAAAAGATAGGTTTATCTAACGTTTCAAACTATTTTATGAAAAAAAATTCTCCTGAAAATTTAAATAAAATTCATGTGATACACAGAAGCTGATAGCAGAAAGTATAAAAATTGGCAACATATTAAAACAAAAAGGAAATCAAGGCATTCAGCCAAAAAGAGTAGAAGCGGTAAAAGAAATTGCATTCTCTAAATTACAAGCTAAAAGGGAAAATCAGAAACAAAGATAGGCATTGTTGCGTGGATCAATTTCACCTCTGTCATCCCGTGGCTTGACCACGGGATCCAGTTAAAATACTAAAATTATTAGTATTTGTTTATTATTTTTATGGACCCCATGGTCAAGCCACGGGGTGACACAGTGGGTTTTACCGATCCATGCAAAAAGACCCTACGCTCCTCACAATGACGATTTAGGGGTAGCTTAACAGCAACTATAAATTCTTATTCTTTCTCTACATTTTTTCTAGCTGACGGTGATAGCATAATGCTTAGCTCTTTTAGAACTTTATCTTCTACATAGCTTGGAGCGTTCATTAGTAAATCTTCAGCTTGCTGATTTAAAGGAAATGCAATTATTTCTCTTATATTAGTAGCTTCTGCGAGTAGCATAATGATTCTGTCAATACCGGGAGCTATTCCGCCATGTGGTGGAGCACCAAACTTAAACGCTCTAATCATACCGCCAAATCTCTTATCAACTTCCTCCTCACTATAGCCTGCTATGGAAAATGCTTTATACATAATCTCAGGCTTATGGTTTCTAATAGCACCGCTAGAAAGCTCTATACCGTTACAAACAATATCATATTGATAGGCGTTAATTTCTAATAACTCTTCAGTAGTTTTAGCTTGCTCTAAAGCATCTATTCCACCCTGCGGCATAGAAAACGGATTATGGCTAAAATCGATTTTTCCTGTTTCTTCATTTAATTCATAAAATGGAAAATCAGTAATCCAACAGAATTTAAAGCAATCTTTTTCAAGTAAATCAAGCTCTTCACCAAGTCTTATTCTAACCTTACCCGCAAGTTTAGCAGCTTTATCTTTTTTATCGCTAGCAAAAAATACGGCATCACCGTTACTAATACTAGCTGTAGCTTTTAGACTCTCTAATTGCTGCGAGCTTAAGAATTTTGCTACCGGTCCTTTTGCTTCACCGGTTTCACTAAACTGAATATAGCCAAGTCCACCTGCTCCTTCCGATATCGCAAACTCTATCATTTTATCGAAGAAACTACGAGGCAGTGCAGCTGCCTTAGAGGCAGGAATTGCACGAACAATACTACCTTTTTTGATATTCTCTCTGAAAATCGTAAAATCGGAATCTCTAAATATCTCAGTTACATCAGCAATTATAATAGGATTTCGTAAATCAGGCTTATCAGAGCCGTATTTTAGCATAGATTCATTATACGGAATACGAACAAAAGGAGTCTCTGATACTTTTTTATCCGTGAATTTAGTGAATAAATCATACATCACAGGCTCAATAGTACTAAATACGTCTTCCTGTGTAACAAACGACATTTCTATATCTAGCTGATAAAACTCGCCTGGTGATCTATCGGCTCTTGCATCTTCATCTCGAAAACAAGGAGCAATTTGGAAATAACGATCAAAGCCTGATACCATCAATAACTGTTTGAATTGCTGAGGTGCTTGGGGTAATGCGTAAAACTTACCCGGATGCATTCTACTCGGTACTAAGAAATCTCTAGCACCTTCAGGTGAACTTGCCGTTAAAATCGGTGTTTGAAATTCAGTAAAACCTCTTCCCGTCATCAAATGACGAATATGAGAAATAATTTGTGAGCGGAGTATTATATTATTATGCAATTTCTCACGTCTAAGATCTAAAAAACGATGCTTAAGCCTTGAATCTTCCGGAGCATCTTTTTCGGTATTAATAACAAAAGGTAGAGTATCTGCAGCCGATTCAACAATAAATTCACCTGCTAAGACCTCAATATGACCTGTCGGAAGCGTATTATTAATCGTGTCCTCTGACCTTGCTACTACCGTGCCTTTGACCGTAATTACCGATTCATAACGCAAACGGCTTGCGTCTTCCATAAGCTGAGGGTTTTGATCGGTAAAAACGATTTGAGTTATGCCGTAATGATCACGTAAATCTATAAAAACTAGATTGCCGTGATCTCTTCTTCTATGTACCCAGCCGGATAGTTTAACTTCTATTCCGACATCGGATATTTGTAATTCATTACAATTATGAGTTCTATATTTATGCATTTTTTACGTATATATACGATTTCTTTACGTATATATATACATAAAATCGTAAATTTCGCAAATAAAAACTAAAGTTTTATCTTGATATTGCAGCAGCTTTTGGCTTTGATGGGAGTTGCTGATAATTTTGTTGCTCCGGTTTTACTTGATTTAATTCACCTTTAATCCATTCATATATTGCTTTCTTAGGGTTTTTAATTATCTCTGCAACATTTTCTACTAGATTTATTATTCATTTAACTAACGATAATACATCTTTTGCTATTTCACCTATAGAATTATTACCTGCTTGTAGTTTTTCTTGGTCTTTATTGGACAAATTACTACGTATGTTATTCATTCTTGATTTAAGCTCATCTTGTTCTAGCTCTTCTTTTGTAAAATGTGACTTAAGTTTTCTATCAACAATTTTTTGTTCTTCCGGAGTTAAATTTTTGTATTGATCAACAAGCTTATTAACTTTTTCTTGCTCTTCCGGTATTTTTGAAATATTTTCAGCAATATTTGGCATTTGTTTCTCTTATAAAGTTAAAACATATTAATTTTGCGTATTATATATATTTTTTAACTTTATACAAGAAAAACTTTAATAGAAATTAACCTTTGAACGCAGCCTTAATACCTAAAAAGTCTAAAAAATTTCGTAATTCTTGACGTGCAAGCACGTGTGAGCTATTAAATGCTCTATCATATTTTGCAGTTTTTAGATCAAATAATGTTAGACCTTGTAAAAATAACTCCCTATATATTACACGTTCACTAAATCCTTCTGCGAATTTAAAGTTAATTCTTTTAGCAAGTTTAGCTAATACATTCCCTACGCGTCTTTTATTTAATGCATCAAGATTACTTAAACGATTACGAAGTATTACCCAATCTATACTAATTCTATCACGACTAGCACGCTCCATTTTCTGCTCCCAAATCATTTGACTATATATTGATGGGCTAATAATTTCATCCTTGCTATCGATTTTTGCTATTACGTCTAAATCTAGAAAACTGTCATTAATCGGTGTAATAATTGTATCGGCGTAAGAATGAGCAACTCTTGATAAAGGAGTATGACTGCCTGGGGTATCAATCACTATATAATCGGCATCTTGATTATTTTCTAGTACTTCCTCAAAACTCTTGACTTGCTCTTCTATCTCTCCTTCAGATATATGAAAATGTTTTGGTACTAATACAGGTTTATCAGGATTTTGTTTATTATATAAATCTCGATTTTTTAAATAGCTTGTTAAAGAACCTTGCCTTGAATCGGTATCAATACTTACTACCAAGCAATTTTGATAAAGCAAAGCTATTATTAGATGCATGCAGCAGGTAGTTTTACCTGCCCCGCCTTTTTCATTACCTATAACAAATATATAAGGTTTATTTATTGTGTTCATAATTATATTCAGAATAAACAAATAGCAAATAGATGAAGTTTAATGTCATTTTTAGCTAAGCATTGTCAGATGAACCCGATGTCATTCCCGCGTAGGCGGGAATCCAGAAAAATAACTTTGAAATATAGATAAAAAAGTTATTTATTTAAAAAATAAACCTAAAAAAATAAGTTTTTTATAGGTTTTACTAGATTCCCGCTTTCGCGGGAATGACATAAAACGATCCATGCCACAACGCTCTTCGCTCCTCGCAATGACGACTCTGTATCCACGCAAGCAATGCCACACAAAAATGGCATCAAGTATATCCTTTGATAAATTTTTCAAGTAATCTAACACCATATCCAACTGCTCCCTTAGGACCGAGTGCTGAAGCTTTATTACTATTTGCAACGCCTGCTATATCTAAATGAGCCCAATCTACCCCGTCTTTAATGAAGCGTTTGATAAAATGTGCAGCCGTGCTGCTTCCGGCAGCTCCCAGTACGTTACCGATATTTGCCATATCGGCTATGTCGGAATTGATCATTGCATCATACTCATCATGAAGCGGCATTCTCCAAAGTTTTTCATTAACTTCTTCCCCTACTTTTATTAACTTATTAGCTAACTCATCATTATTGGAAAAACAACCGGCATATGTACTACCGAGTGCTACGGTTATCGCTCCTGTTAGAGTTGCAACGTCAATCACGCATTTAGGCTTAAATTTTTCTTGTGCATACCAAACGGCATCGGCAAGTACTAAACGCCCTTCTGCATCGGTATTTAAAACTTCGGCAGTTTGCCCTGACATAGTAGTTACCACATCCCCTGGACGCTGAGCATTACCGGACGGCATATTTTCAACAAGCCCTACAACACCGACTATATTTACAGGTAATTTTTGACCGGCAACCGCAATCATAGCACCCACGACTGCTGCAGAACCTCCCATATCGTATCTCATTAAATGCATATTACTTGACGGCTTTAAGGAAATACCGCCTGTATCAAAAATCACTCCTTTACCAACCAAAGCAATAGTCGGAACATCTTTACTGCCGCCTTTATATTCCATTACTACTAACTTTGACTCGTTTTGTGAACCTTGACCGACTCCAAGTAATGCACCCATACCAAGATTTTTCATCTCACGTTCACCGATAACGTCAACATCCACTCCTAACGGTTCAAGTATATCAACTATTCTTTCAGCATAAACTTGCGGAGTTTTAATATTTGACGGTTCATTACATATATCTCGTGTAAAAAATACTGCCTCAGCAATTAATTTTTTGACTTCAAATAATTTTGCTGCTTCAGTACTATTATCGGTAAAAATCTCAATTGACTCTACTGCAAACTTCTCTGCTTCTTTTAAGGTAGTTCTATATTTATTAAATCTGTAAGAAGCAAGAAACGCACCACTAGCAACTAAAGATGCAAATGTTTGAGATGTAAACTTGCTAATTCTATTTGTAAGTTTTAAGCCGATAGTAGAAATTTTAGCACAAATTGCATTTTGTAAGATTTTACCACCTAACTCTTCAATTTTTGCTTCAGTTAATTTTTCTTCATTCCCAAGACCTGCTATTATCAAATATCTAACCTCGCCTGATTTAATGACAGACGGAATAACTTTAATCTGTCCATATTTACCGGTAAACTGCAGTTTATTCTGAATAGTTTTAGAAATTAATCCGTGATGTTGTTGATCAAGTCCTATTAAATTACTATCAAGCTTTAACTGTTCATCAATAAAAACTACTAGACCCTGATTAGTAGATGATTCTTCATTCACAAAATTTATGTTAAGCATAATCATTCCTTATATTACTTTTGACTTTAGATAATTCTATTTATCTTGATAAAACTTTGCAAGTATTATAATTGATTTAAAACAAAATCTCATTAAATAGCATTTGACAAATGTTAATGTTTTTTATATTTTCTGCTGACGAATTAGTTAAATTTAAGTAATAATATGCCAGTATATGACATCACTTCTCATATAATTAAACAGAAGTATACAATGATTAAAACATCATGTGAGCTAAACCAAGATATGGATAAGATTTATAGCCTCACGCCTCATCCAATACGATATACTTGCCTTAACTATTTAAAGTTATTATCTCTACCTATATCGCTAGCATTTTATGTAACAAAGCTTTGTTTTACGGCTAATCCTGTATGGACATGGATAGGGATTAATATTTTGTATAAGAAGATGGATCAAGCAATAGCCAAAAAAATATTACACGGCTTACCTGACGAAATAGAAACAGATCAAAATATACCTAAAATTGTTGAGTATGTATTTAAAAAATATGAAGGAAACCCTACATTAGCACCTCTTGTTGAACCTACATTTATACAAAAATTTTTAGCAAAGACCGGTAAATATATTCCTGCTTTTTCTAAAATAGTAAAGTTTTGGAATGAAGGAGGAGTTAATTATTCTGATGAAATGCAAACAAAACGAGAATTAATTGACGTTATTTATAAACAAATTGTTTCTAAAGCTTATGAAGTAGGTAAAAAAGGAGAAAAGCTTGAAATAACGGATGTGAAAGCACTTTTCCCAGAGATAAACTTTAAAGAAAAAATCAATGCTGAATCAGAAAATCTTGAAATAGAGAAAGTAGAAGTAATCAATGAAGAGCCTTTAATTTCTGAATTACCTGTTAGACATCTTTCTAAACCAGTTTATAGAGAGGAATTTAAAGGAGATACGAAATGCAGCACCGCAGCGTATATAGACATATGTGAGGATGCAAGTCTAGGCTCCACGCCTAAATTACCTCTAGAAACGAAGTTTGGAAAGATGTCTATTGATCAAAAACACGAGGAAGCTACGATTACTACTAATGCAAATAATGGTATTAACCCATTAGTAAACTTACTCATGTTAAAAGCTTTAGATGATGGAATTTGTCAAGAGGTACTGAAAACTTATGTTGAACATTGTTTAGCAGAAATTCAGATATCTAAAAATCAAGAAATACTTGAAAACTTCCGATATGAAGATTCTTTAGCAAGATTACAATTATACGGTAATTATAATTATGATAACAATAATACGTATATCTTTGAACAACCAGTATCTTATTTAGGTCAAACCTACGAGCATATTTAACAGCACCGATTCTTGTTATTAAAGAATCATTCCTACAAAATAAGAAAAGGTTATTTTGCTGGATTCCCACTTCTAGCTAGGAAAGCATTGTTGCGTGGACTAATAAATGCTCTTTATGTCATTCCCGCGTGGATGCTAAAGGTCGTCATTGCGAGGAGGTCTTGTTGCGTGGATCGGAAAATCCGTTCGGTGTCATACTGTGGCTTGACCTATAGTACCGGACATTTTTTTAAAAAATCTCGATGTCATCCCCGCGAAAGCGGGAATCCATATTAAAAAATCTTTAAAATTAAAGATTTTTTATTACATAGTTTTTTTAAAGTAAAGCTTTTAAAAAAAGCTTTACTTTACTGGATTCACGCCTACGCGGGAAACGACATGGAACGAAAAATGTCCGGTACTATAGGTCAAGCCACGGGATGACAGTGGTGAAATCGAGCCATGCAACAACGCTTAGATCGTTCGCAATGATGACTTTCAGTATCCACGCAATAACGCCTTACAATAATCAAGTATATTTATACATTTTCTTCATCAAGCTTTACGGCTGCTTTACGCATTTTATCCATAAAGTAACCGGTTCCAGCGGGTACTAATCGTCCAACTATCACGTTTTCTTTTAGCCCTCGTAGCTTATCTATTTTACCGGCAATAGCTGCTTCTGTTAAAACTCTAGTAGTCTCTTGGAATGATGCCGCAGAGATAAACGATCTAGTTTGCAGAGAAGCTTTAGTAATACCTTGTAATATTAATTGTGCTTCAGCAGGTTTTAAACCGTTTTTAATAGCTTTTTCATTTATCTCCTCGAATTCATGTCTATCTATTTTTTCACCTGCTAATAAGGTAGTTCCACCTGAATCCGTGATTTCTACTTTTTGTGACATCTGACGAATAATAACTTCTATGTGCTTATCATCAATCTTTACACCTTGTAGACGATAAACGGCTTGAACCTCTTTAACAATATAATTTGCAAGAACCTCTACACCCATTACTTTTAAAATATCTTGAAGTACTGGATTACCGTCAATCAATAAATCGCCTTTTTTAACAAAGTCACCTTCGTTAACTACAACATGCTTGCCTTTTGGTACCATATACTCAATAGACATTGTTTCATCAATTGGATGTATAATAATACGTCTCTTAGATTTATAGTCTTTACCGAATTCTACTCTACCGTCAACCTCAGCAATAACTGCATGATCTTTAGGACGTCTTGCTTCTACAAGCTCGGCAACTCTCGGTAAACCACCGGTAATATCTTTAGTAGTGGTCGATTCTTTCGGTATACGTGCAATAATATCACCTACAGATATTTGTACTCCGTCTTCTACGCTTAAAACTGCTCCAACCGGCAAGTAATATCTAGCTTCTAAACCGTTTGATAAGGTTATAACTTCACCTTTAGCATCTAAAAGCTGTATACGCGGACGTAATTCTGCACCGCGTGAATATTGCTTTGATTCAATAATAACTTTACTCGGTATTCCAGTAGCTTCGTCAGTTACGTCACGAATAGAAATACCCTCAACCATATCTTTGAATAAAACTTTACCTGATTTCTCCGTGATAATCGGTATAGTATAAGGATCCCACTCCGCTAGTTTTTGAGTTTTAATAACCATATCACCGTCATCAACAAGTAATCTAGCACCGTATGGAATTTTATGACGAGCCTTTTCATTACCGTTATTATCAAGTAATAATAATTCACAATTTCGGCTCATAACAATTTTACGTTCTTCGGAATTAATAACAACGTTACGACTTACAATTTTCACTTCTGCGTCATAGGAAGCTTCTACGGAAGAAACTTCAGCACCTTTTGTTGCCGCTCCTCCGATATGGAAAGTTCTCATTGTAAGCTGCGTACCCGGTTCACCGATAGATTGAGCAGCAATAACCCCGATTGCCTCACCCTCCGATACCAACGTACCGGTAGCAAGATCCCTACCATAACATATGCTACATATACCGGTAGTACTTTCACAGGTTAATACGGATTTTATCATAATTCTGTCGAGTCCAGCCGACTCAATCTGCTCTAACTTTGCTTCATTAATAAGCTCGCCTTTATTGAGAATTAGATCATTAGTTACAGGATGAAATATATCGATAGCAGCAGTACGACCTAAAATCTTTTCAGCTAAAGGTACTATAACTTCTCCCCCTTCAATAACACTCTTAACTTCAATCCCTTTATCAGTTCCACAATCTTTTTCGGTAATAATACAATCTTGTGCAACGTCTACTAATTTTCTTGTTAAGTAACCTGAGCTTGCTGTTTTTAAAGCTGTATCTATTTGCCCTTTACGCATTCCGTTAGCAGAATTAAAACACTCAAATTCAGTTAATCCTTCCTTAAAGTTAGAGATAATAGGAGTTTGTATAATTTGACCGTTTGATTTAGTCATTAAACCTCGCATACCGCCTAACTGCTTAATTTGCTGGAAAGAACCTCTTGCTCCGGAGATAGCCATCATATATATAGCATTTATTTTTTGATGATTCGGATCATCACTAACCGGCGGCGTAGCAATCTCTTTCATCATGTCGTTTGCTACTCTATCGGTACATCTTGACCAAGCATCAACTACTTTATTGTATTTCTCTCCATAAGTAATTAAACCGTTTGAATATTGTTGTTCAAATTCTTTTATTTCAAGCTGAGTTTCATTGATATGAGTACTCTTAGATTCCGGTACTACCATATCGTCCATTCCAAAAGAAATACCTGAAGAACAAGCATATTTAAAACCTAGTTTCATTAGCTGATCGGCAAAAATTACTGTAGCTTTTTGACCGCAGTGACGATAAACTAAATCTATAACTAATGATATGTCTTTTTTAGTTAGTTGTTTATTAATAAACTTGAATTCTATATTAGGGTTAGAAGGCAATAATTCACCGACCATTAACCTACCGTAAGTAGTATCAATGATAACAGGGACCATTTTACCTTCGGCATTTAGCTGATTTCTACGATATTTTATCTTTGTATGAATAGTTATAAATTTATTATATAAAGCATGCTCCATCTCAGCTAAATCTGAGAACATCATCCCTTCGCCTACTTCATTATCAAATGCAATGGTTAGATAATATAAACCAAGTACTATATCTTTATCCGGTACAATAATAGGACGTCCGTTTGCAGGGCTTAAGATATTATTTGTAGACATCATAAATACCCTAGCTTCAAGCTGTGCTTCAATCGATAACGGAATATGTACCGCCATCTGATCACCGTCAAAGTCTGCATTAAACGCAGCACAAACAAGCGGATGAAGCTGAATCGCTTTACCTTCGATTAATAGCGGTTCAAATGCTTGAATACCTAATCTATGCAATGTCGGAGCTCTATTAAGTAAAACCGGATGCTCTCTTATGACTTCTTCAAGCACATCCCAAACTTCAGGCTTTTCAGCTTCCACCATTCTTTTTGCGGCTTTAATAGTCGTAGCAATACCGTACAACTCAAGCTTAGAATAAATAAACGGCTTAAATAGCTCCAATGCCATTTTTTTAGGTAAACCGCACTGATGAAGCTTAAGCTCAGGTCCAACCACGATAACCGAACGTCCTGAATAGTCAACCCTTTTACCAAGTAGGTTCTGACGGAAACGACCCTGCTTACCTTTAAGCATATCACTTAATGACTTAAATGGACGCTTATTAGCATTTTTCGCTGCTCTACCTCGACGACCGTTATCAAATAACGCATCCACTGCTTCTTGTAACATTCTTTTTTCGTTCCTGACTATTATATCAGGAGCTTTTGACTCTATTAGTTTCTCTAAACGATTATTTCTATTAATTACTCTTCTATAAAGTTCATTTAAGTCCGAAGTAGCAAATCTTCCGCCGTCAAGCATAACAAGCGGTCTAATTTCAGGAGGAATAACCGGCAAAACATCCATAATCATCCATTCCGGCTTATTTTCCGACTCTAAAAAATCCTCTACTAATTTTAAACGCTTTACTAATTTTTTCTTTTTGACTTCTGAGGAAGTGGTTTGTAATTCCTCGTATAATTCTTGCTTTAACTTTAAAAAATCAAGCTCTTTAAGCATTTGTTGTATTACTTCTGCACCTATAGAGGCAGTAAATGCATCTTCACCGTACTTATCTTTTGCTTTCTGTAATTCTTCCTCTGTTAAGAGTTCGCCTTTTTGTAAAATCGATAACCCTGGGTCAACTACTACATAATTTTCAAAATAAAGAATCTTTTCTACATCTCGCATTGTCATATCAAGAAGCGTACTAATTCTTGAAGGTAGTGACTTTAAAAACCAAATATGAGCAACGGGAGCAGCAAGTTCAATATGCCCCATTCTTTCACGTCTTACTCTAGAAACCGTAACTTCAACGCCGCATTTCTCACATGTAATACCACGATTTTTCATCCGCTTATATTTACCGCAGAGACATTCATAATCTTTTACCGGACCAAAAATTCTTGCACAAAATAAACCATCTTTCTCAGGTTTAAAGGTTCGATAGTTAATTGTTTCAGGTTTTGTTACTTCACCGAAAGACCACGAACGTACTTGATCAGGACTTGCTATATTAATCCTTATTTGATCAAATTGTTGAGTATTACTTAATTGTCCGTAAAAATTTACTACGCTCATAAATACTTTTCCTTAAAAATTACTCATATACTTCTTTATTTAAAGTTCTCATTGTATGGTTTTCGTCATTGCGAGGAAATTGCAGAGCAATTGTATGCCCGCAATCTTATACCAAAACCCTGAGATTGCCATGCTCCTTTTAGTCGCTTAGCTCATGACGCTTTAGTATCCATAAATCACAGAATAACTAACTCGAAGTTACTTCAAGCTTTACGTTAAGACATAAAGATCTAAATTCTTTTATCATAACATTAAATGATTCAGGAATGCCTGATTCAAAATTATTTTCACCACGTACTATAGAATCATAAGTTTTGATCCTACCGTTTACGTCATCCGACTTAACCGTTAACATTTCCTGTAACGTATAAGCCGCACCGTAAGCTTGTAATGCCCAGCATTCCATTTCTCCGAAACGCTGTCCACCGAAATGAGACTTACCTCCAAGCGGTTGCTGAGTTACTAAGCTATAAGGTCCTATAGAACGAGAGTGAATTTTATTATCGACTAAGTGATGCAGCTTCAGCAAATATTTCTGTCCAACGGTCACTAGACGGTCAAAATATTCACCAGTTCTACCGTCAATTAATTTTACTTGTCCTGAAGGATCTTGACCGGCAAGTTTTAACATATCTTTAACGTCCTGAACTTTTGCTCCGTCAAATACAGGAGTTGCAAAATGTACTCCTTTACTTGCTTTATTACAGAAAGAGATAATCTCTTCTTCCGATCTTTCAAGTATAGAATTAATATCTTCTCCGTACAACTCAATTAAGAATTTCTTAATCTGCTCAATACCGATCTGTTTATTTTGATATTCCTTGACTAATTCAGATATTTTTTGTGCTAAATTTATTGATGCCCACCCAAGATGCGTCTCTAAAATCTGCCCTATATTCATACGAGACGGAAGACCAAGCGGATTAAGAACAATATCCACTACTCTTCCATTTTCTAAAAACGGCATATCCTCTTCAGGTACAATACGTGAAATAACACCTTTATTACCGTGTCTTCCTGCCATCTTATCACCGGGTTGTAATTTATGCTTAGTTGCAATAAACACTTTTACTACTTTTAAAGCTCCCTGAGGTAAATCATCACCGCTTTGCAGCTTCTCCACCTTAGTAGCAAATCTTTTATCAAGAGCATTTTTTTTCTCATCATAATGAGTCTTTATCTGCTCTATTTCATTCATTACATTTGCATCTTCCACAGTAAGCTGCCAAAATTGTTCTTTAGATAAGGCTTTTAGCATTTCACTAGTAATTGTTTGTCCTGCTTTTACTTGCTTAGGACCGTTAACAATCACCTGCCCTATTAAAAGCTTTTCAAGCCAACTAAACACAAAATGCTCAATAATTTCTAATTCGTCGTCTCTGTCTTTTGCTAATTTTTCAATTTGTTGTTTTTCAATAGCAATAGCTCGCTGGTCTTTTTCTACACCCCTACGAGAAAATACCCTTACTTCTACTACAGTTCCGCTAACTCCAGAAGGTACATGCAGAGATGAATCTTTTACGTCAAAAGCTTTTTCCCCGAAAATAGCACGTAGTAGCTTCTCTTCAGGAGTAATAGGCGATTCACTTTTCGGTGTTACTTTTCCGACTAAAATATCACCGGCTTTTACTTCTGCACCTACATAAATTATTCCGACTTCATCAAGATGACGCAACGCTTCTTCGCTTACATTCGGTATATCACGGGTAATTTCTTCAGGACCAAGGCGTGTATCTCTAGCTATTACTTCAAACTCTTCAATATGAATAGATGTAAATACATCCTCTTTTACTATACGTTCAGATATTAAAATTGAATCTTCAAAATTATAACCGTTCCAAGGTATAAAAGCCACAAGCACGTTTCTACCTAAAGCAATTTCACCGTTATCAGTACTAGGACCATCAGCTATAATATCGTTTTTCTTAACGTAATGACCAACCTTAACTAAAGGCTTTTGATTTATACAAGTATTATGATTGGATTTTTGGAATTTTAATAAATTATAAATATCAACAGAAGGAGAACCGTCAATTTTTTGTTCTAGAGTTCTAATCACTATTCTATTTGAATCTACCTGCTCAACAATACCGTCATGTAATGCAAGTACTGATGCTCCGGAATCTTTAGCTACTACCCCTTCAACTCCGGTACCTACAAAAGGTGCATCTGTTTTAATTAAAGGAACGGCTTGTCTTTGCATGTTTGAACCCATCAAAGCACGGTTAGCATCATCGTTTTCTAAGAAAGGTATAAGAGAAGCCGCAACCGATACTACCTGCATAGGAGTCACATCAATAAAATCTACCTCATGCGGTTCTACCATTACAAAATTACCGCCTTCAACACGGCAATTAATAAACTCTCCTTGCAACTTTCCGTCTTTATCAACTTTAGAATTTGCTTGTCCAATTTTGTATTTACCTTCTTCAATAGCAGAAAGATATACCACTTCATCAGTTACATGCCCATCTTTAACTCTTCTATACGGACTCTCTATAAAACCGTGTTTATTTATCCTAGCATAAGTAGCCATAGAGTTAATTAACCCGATATTCTGACCTTCAGGTGTTTCAATAGGACAAATACGACCGTAATGAGTCGGATGTACGTCACGCACCTCAAAACCTGCTCGATCTCGACTAAGACCTCCGGGACCGAGTGCCGACAGCCTTCTTTTATGAGTTATTTCCGATAATGGATTTGTTTGATCCATAAATTGGGATAATTGGGAGGTACTAAAAAATTCTTTTACGACTGAAACTAAAATCTTGGAATTTACTAAATCATGAGGCATTACGGTATCAACATCACCTGCCGACATCCTTTCAATTACAGATTTTTCCATTCGGACTAAACCTATTCTAAATTGATTTTCTATCAATTCACCTACCGATCTAACCCTTCTATTACCTAAATGATCAATATCGTCTATGATACCTTTACCGTCTTTAAGCTCTACTAAAACTCTTACGATATTTTTAATATCATCAATTGTTAAAACCGTAACTTCCTCAGAAATATTCAGCTCTAACCTAGAATTCATTTTTATTCGTCCGACTTCTGAAAGATCATATCTTTCCGCATCAAAGAATAAATTATAAAACAGGTTTTCAGCCGCTTCTATATTAGCAGGTTCACCGGGTCTTAAAACTCTAAAAATGTCACATAATGCTGCCTCACGGTCCTGATTCTTATCAGCAAATAAGGTATTTCTTATATATGGACCGGATTGAGGATTGATTACTAATACATTAACATTTTTAATTTTAAGATCATTAATAACATTTAGCATATCGCTAGTTATCATTTCACCAATTTTTGCTAATACTTCATCGCTTACAGGATCCCTTAAATCTTCGGATAGATATTTGCCGATTAAAGTTTCATGAGCTACTAAAATATTATTAAGCCCTTCCCCAAAATATTTTTTAGCTAAACGTGGAGTAATTTTTTGCCCTGCTTTCAGTAAAACATTTCCGGTATCTGCATCTACTAAATCACTTGTTAAACGATGAGCAGTAATATGCTGAGGTATAAATTTAACCGCCCAATCTTTATTTTTAACAAACTTATAAGTTACTGAATTATAATAAAATTTTATAATTTCTTCAGTACTCATACCTATAGCTCTAAGCAAAGTAGTAGCATAAAGCTTTCTTTTTCTATCAATCCTAAAATAAATAACATCCTTAGCGTCGAATTCTAAATCAAGCCAAGACCCTCTATATGGAATAACACGAGCAGAATATAAAAGCTTGCCGGAAGAGTGGACTTTTCCTTCATCATGATAAAAGAATACACCGGGTGAGCGATGCATTTGCGATACAACTACTCTTTCTGTACCGTTAATGATAAAAGTACCGTTTTTAGTCATTAATGGGATATCACCCATATATACTTCTTGCTCTTTAATCCCTTTAATTTCTCTAGTACCGGTATCCTCATCTATATCCCAAATACTTAATCTTAAAGTAACTTTAAGAGGAGCAGCATAACTTAAACTTCTTTGACTGCACTCTTCTACATCATATTTTGGAGTATCGAATTCATATTTTACAAATTCTAAATTAGCAATATTGGAGGAATCTGAAATAGGAAAAATTGAGTTTAATATAGATTGTAAACCTTTATTTTTTCTTTCAGAATCTTTAATATTTAACTGTAGAAAGTTTTTTTCATATGAATTTTTTTGAATTTCAATTAAATTCGGTATATCTGCTACTAAATTTATGTGACCGAAATTTTTTCTTATTCTTCTATTATGTGACAAGGGTTGTGCTTCTATATTATCCCTTAATGAAACCATATAATCTCCTGACTGATAAAATTACTGCCCGTATTGAAGTGATTAGGTCCTATACATTTTTAATAGAATAATCATAATTATGGCTCTTTTTAGCTGTAAATCATAAGGTTTTTTGAAATAGTAATAAACTCTCCTCTCAAAAATCTTATTAATTTTTGCTTAAAAATATATCCTAATTATAATCATTAATAAAAAGTGTTCAAAACCTAGGTTCTGTATATAAAATTTAAATTATTTATATTTTAAACAGTAAAATTTTTATTGGAATAGCTACCTATTTCAATAAAATGCTTATAATTTGCAGTAAAATATATACTGTTTTAAATTTTTTTACATAGAACTTAAATTAAAGAAACCTAGTAAGTTTCTTATTTAGATCTTGTGTAGGCTCTGCGAACATTTCCAAAAAGATTTGATTTTGGTTATTTGTTTGTTACAAAAAATTATAAGATTTTTTTAAAATTAGGTATTATTCCTTCAAAAATCTTATTAATTTTCATTAAAAATCAATTATAAATGTTCACAGAACCTAGAAAATTTTAATAATTTAAATTTCTAGACGTATGGTACGTTAACAAAATTATTTTAATCAATAAAATTTTCAATGTAATAGTTTTAACCTATTTCAAAAAAATAACTTACATTAGCTTTAAAATAATTTTTAAACAAAAAAGCCTTATTCAAATTTAATTACTAAAATAAGGCTTTTTAGATTTTAAGAAGTTAATCTAAAGCTATAAAATATTTCATCATGTAATGCAAAAAATATTAGGTCCTGTAAAAAATTAATCTATATTTAGTTGTTTTTGATTGAAAACCACAAGATTTTTTTTGGAATAAAGATAAATGTTCCAACAAGAATCTTATTAGTTTTTACTTAAAAATATCTAAAAATACGAATAATTTAATTTTTCTTTACAGAACCTAGTGCAGAAATAATTATTTTAATTCAACTTTTGCTCCAGCAGCTTCTAACTTACCTTTGATTTCTTCAGCTTCTGCTTTTTTTACATTGCTTTTCATAGGCTTTGGAGCTTCATCAACTAATTTCTTAGCTTCAATTAAACCAAGACCCGTAATATCTTTTACAACTTTAATTACTTCAACTTTCTTATCACCTGCAGCCATTAAAACTATTTCAAACTCAGTTTTTTCAGCAGCTGCTTCAGCCGCAGGAGCTGCTGCACCGGCAGCCGCTACAGCTACAGGTGCTGCTGCAGATACACCCCATTTTTCTTCTAGCATTTTCACAAGCTCAGCTGCTTGCATTAATGTTAATGATGATAATTGTTCTTCAATTTTAACTAAATCTGCCATAATTTTTTCCTTTTTACTTTTTTTATATTGAGAGATTACTGCATCAGGTATTTCAAAGTTAATTAAATTCTTTTTTGCTACAAATTATAAGATTTTTTTAAAATAAGAAAATCTACTATAAAAAACCTTATTAATTTTCACTATAAAAGCTCTTTAATTATCAATTAAAATCTCTAGTGCAGTAACCTTTAAATTAATTTTTACTAGCATGTGCTTGTATTACTCTCGCCATACTCGAAGACGGGGCTTGTAAAACACCTACAACCTTAGTAGCCGGTGCTTGTAATAACCCAACAATTTTACCTCTAAGCTCATTAAGTGAAGGTAGCTTAGAAAATTCTTTTATTGAATGTTCATCTAATACGTGATTATCGACTATTCCACCAATAATCTTAAGATTATCATTAGCCTTAGCAAAATTAACTACTAATTTTGCCATCTCAACCGGTTCTTTAGAATAAACAATAGCAGTAGGACCTGCAAATAAATTAGCAATACTATCAAGCCCTGTTTGATTTGCAGCTATTTTTGCTAAAGTATTTTTAACTACTTTAAAACCTGCTTCTTTAGATTTAAGTGATTCTCTAAGTGAACTCACTTGACTAACGGTTAACCCATGATAATGAGTAATAATTACGGAGGGCGATTCTTTATAAATATTTACAATCCCCTCTACTGCTACCGGTTTTTCTGATCTTAACACCTTTTAATTCTCCTTTTATAACACAGTTTAATATATTTAAACTGATACAAATGCTTAAAATAACAAAGCTTTTTTATTATTACTAATAGCTACCGTTAAACGGCTATAAAAATTATGCTATACTAGTTAAATCTATTTGTACCGATGCTCCCATAGTAGAAGATAAATACATTGCTTTTAAATAACTTCCTTTTAATCCGGCAGGTTTCACTTTAATTACTGCCTCAATAAACGCATTTAAATTTTTTAATAAATCTTGGTCTGAAAAAGATAATTTTCCAAGCCCTGCATGAATTATACCTGCTTTCTCTGCTCTATATTCTACTTGACCGCTTTTAGCATTTTTAATAGCATTTTTAATATCTAAAGTTACGGTACCAAGTTTAGGGTTAGGCATTAAACCTTTTGGCCCTAAAATTCTTGCAACTGAACCTATAACTGCCATCATATCGGGAGTAGCTATACATACATCGAAATTAATTCTCCCTGCTTTAATTTCATCAATAATATTTGTTGAACTTACTAAATCTGCCCCGGCACTTTTAGCTTCTTCTTCTCTTTCTTCTTTACAAATAACGGCAACTCTTACGGTTTTGCCTGTACCGGCAGGTAAATTAACTACACCTCGTACCATTTGATCGGAATGCCTAGGATCAATTCCAAGCTTCATAACTATTTCTAAGGTTGGATCAAATTTAACATATGATACTGACTTTAATCGTTCAACTGCATTTGTTAAATTATATAAAGTATCTGATTTTACTTTTTCTCTAGCTTCTCTTATTTTTTTACCGCCGCTAATTTTTACGGCAACATCTTTCTTATTTGACATAATAATTAATTCCCTACCACTTCAAGCCCCATAGATGCAGCACTACCACAAATAATTTTTGTTGCTGCTTCAATATCTTTTGTATTTAAATCAGGCATTTTTAACTTTGCAATTTCACGACAATCATCCATAGTAACTTTACCTACTACGGCTTCTTTCTTAGTAGCACTAGAACCTTTAGTAATTTTAGCATATTTCTTTAAAAAATAAGAGGCAGGAGGAGTTTTTATTTTAAAAGAAAAACTACTATCTTCATAAACAGTAATTAAAGTCGGCAAAGGTACTCCTTTTTCCGTATCTTTTGTACTATTATTAAATTCATCACAAAATGTTTTAATATTAACTTTTCTTTGCCCAAGAGCCGGTCCTATAGGAGGAGCAGGAGTGGCTCCGCCGGCCAGAATTATCAAGTTAATATAACCTTTTATTGCTTTCTGAGACATTTATAAATATCCTTATTTTTCTCTTAAATTAATAGTGTATAAACTTGTCATTCCTGCGAAAGCAGGAATCTAAAATAAAATATATCTTAAAAAAACAAGTGTTTTATAAGTTGTGCTGGATTCCTGCTTTCGCAGGAATGACATCAGCGATCTTTATTAGGCTAATAGCAACAATATATTGATTAGTATAAAAATCTAACTACCTTTAATTGTTTTTCTTTACTTGGTTAAAATTTAGTTCTATTGGAGTTGCTTTACCAAATATTGATACTGAAACTTTTAACCTATTTTTTTCTTGATCTATTTCTTCTACCGTACCGCTGAAAGTTTCAAAAGGACCGTCTGTAACAGTCACTATTTCACCAACTTCATACAATTTAGAATTCTTTGCTTCTTTAGCTTCTGCTTCCAAATTATTAAAAATATTCTGTATTTCGCTTTCCGTAAGAGCTTTTGGTGTGGTCTTGCTTCCTAAAAAGCCGGTTACTCCTGGTATGTTTTTTACTAAATGCCAAGATTTATCAGTCATATTCATCTTTATCAAGATATAACTCGGCATTAGTTTTTTTTCTACCTTGACATTTTTACCGCGTTTAACTTCAGAAACTCCAAAAACAGGTATTAATATATCTTCAAAAAAATCCGTCATTTTCTGTTTAGCAATTCTTCTAAGCATATCTTCTTTAATGCGTTTCTCTGCTCCTGATGCGGTATGTACTACATACCACTGCTTTACATTTTTTTCAGAAGAAGGCAATATATTATCTATACTCTGTTCTGTCACAATTTATTCCTTATACTATTTGCCGATATTAAGCAAAAGCTGCATTATGTTATGTATACTATAATCAAGTACCAAACAAATTAGGCTAAAAATAAAAACTGCTACTACCACTACTAATGTTGAAGCAACAAGCTCTTTTCTAGTTGGCCAAACTACCTTATAAGTTTCTTGTTTAACTTGTTCAAAAAACTTATAAATTTTATATTCTTTAAACATATTTTTGTTAGGTAATTTATTAGACTTCTTACAAAATTCTACTTCTAGAGACAATGATCCAACAATGGAATTCTCACATACTAGCATGTACGTTGTGATTCGAGGTGAAGTATCTCTTTTAAATTTTTCTCTATAAGCAAATTTTGTAAAAATTCTATATTTTATAGCAAAAAAGCTCTAAACCTATAATGGCAGGAGCGACAGGCATCGAACCCGCAACCTCCGGTTTTGGAGACCGGCGCTCTACCAATTGAGCTACACTCCTATCATATTTTTAATAAAAAATCAATAAATTTATTAAAAATATTTGTTATTATTAAAAAATTACTATAATAATCGGTACTTCTAATTTATAAGCTGTCACAGTAAAACAACATTTATCTTTGCAAAACATGACATTAATTATATCTAATTAGATCCATCAATTATTTTTTAGCTTTAATAATATCAGCTACCTGACTCGGCACTTGATCATAATGAGAAAACGTCATACTAAACTGAGCTCTACCTTGAGATAAAGACCTAAGCGTATTAACATAACCAAACATTTCCGCTAAAGGAACATTCGCAGTAACTACTTGAGCATTTCCTCTTGGATCCATGCTTTGAATTTGCCCTCTACGACTATTTAAATCACCTATAATATCACCCATATATTCATCAGGAGTGATAACTTCAACTTTCATAATAGGCTCAAGTAATTTAGGATTACCTTTCGGCATCCCTTCTCTAAAGGCTGCCTTTGCAGCAATTTCAAACGCAAGTACACTAGAATCTACATCATGAAACGCACCGTCAACTAAAGTTGCTTTAAAATCAATCATAGGATAACCGGCAATAACACCGGTTTCTCTAATATTATTTAAACCTTTTTCAACACCCGGTATATATTCTTTAGGCACGGCACCACCGACGATTTTACTTTCAAAGACAAAAGTTTTATTTTTATCTTCATCTTTTAGATCTTTTACCTCTTTTAGAGGCTCAAAAATAATTTTTACACGAGCAAATTGTCCTGCACCGCCGGATTGTTTCTTATGGGTATAATCGATTTCGCAAGCTTTTGTTATAGTTTCACGATATGCTACTTGAGGAGCTCCAATATTTGCTTCAACCTTAAACTCTCTTCTCATACGATCAATGATAATTTCTAAATGGAGTTCTCCCATTCCTTTTATCACTGTCTGTCCTGTTTCATGATCCGTTGAAACTCTAAATGATGGATCTTCAGCTGCTAAACGAGAAAGTGCGAGACCCATTTTTTCTTGATCGGCTGTTGATTTAGGTTCTACCGCAAGCTCAATTACCGGCTCCGGAAATTCCATTCTTTCTAAGATTACTTGCTTATCCATATCGGATAACGTATCACCGGTAGTAGTATCTTTAAGCCCTGCTAAAGCTACTATATTGCCTGCTGATGCTTCTTTTACGTCTTCACGATTATTAGCATGCATTAATAGCATTCTGCCGATTTTTTCTCTTTTATTCTTTACAGTATTAATAACAGTTGATCCGGAAGTAATTTTCCCTGAATATATTCTAATAAAAGTTAATGAGCCGACAAACGGGTCATTCATAATTTTAAATGCTAAAGCTGAAAAAGGCTCAGTTATTGAAATAGGCAAATCTTTTTCTTCACCGGTACTTACTTCCATACCTTTTACTATACCTATATCAATAGGCGAAGGTAGGAAATCTACTACAGCATCAAGTAAAGGCTGTACTCCTTTATTTTTAAAAGCACTACCACATAAAACCTGATAAAATGCTGCTGAAATAGTACCTTTTCTGATTAATCTTTTAATTTCTTCTTCTGTTACTTCTTCACCTGATAAATATTTTTCCATAATGTGATCATCTAACTCAACGACCGTATCAAGTAATTTAGCACGATATTCTTCAGCCTTGTCTTTCATATCGGCAGGTATATCTTCTTCAAAATACTCAGCACCAAGTGATTCATCTTTCCAAATCACTGCTTTCATTTTAACAAGATCAATTATACCTTTAAAATTTTCTTCAATCCCTACAGGCAACTGAATAACAAGCGGTTTTGCTCCTAAACGATCTTTGATCATTTCAACGCATCTATAAAAATCTGCTCCCATTCTGTCCATTTTATTGACAAAACACATTCTAGGAACATTATATTTATCTGCTTGCCTCCAAACCGTTTCAGACTGAGGTTCAACACCTGCTACACCATCAAATACTGCAACCGCACCGTCAAGAACACGAAGTGAACGTTCTACTTCGATAGTAAAATCAACGTGTCCAGGAGTATCGATAATATTAATTATCTTATCTTGCCATCTACAAGTAGTAGCAGCTGAGGTAATGGTTATACCGCGTTCTTGCTCCTGCTCCATCCAGTCCATGGTAGCACCGCCCTCATGAACTTCACCTATTTTGTGCGATTTACCGGTATAATATAAAATACGTTCGGTAGTTGTGGTTTTACCGGCATCAATGTGAGCACATATCCCTATATTACGAATATGCTCAAGTTTATTTATTTTACTCATTATATACCCTACCTTATTTCATTTTTTTAGGGCTAAAATGAGAGAAAGCTTTATTAGCTTCAGCCATTTTATGAGTATCTTCTTTCTTCTTAATCGCGACGCCTCTATTATTAGAAGCTTCAAACAGCTCTTCGGCAAGTTTATCAATCATCATTTTTTCAGAACGTTTTGACGCAGCATTAATAATCCAACGGCTAGCAAGAGCATATCCTCTTCTTTCATCAACATGCGTAGGAACTTGATAATTAGCTCCTCCAACCCTAACTGAAGTTACTTCTAAATACGGCTTCACGTTATGCATAGCATTATTAAAGGTTTGATACGGATCGACTCTATGCTTCTTTTCAATTTTATTAAAGGCTGAATAAACAATTTTCTCTGCAAGGGCTTTCTTCCCTTCTTTCATAATATTATTGATAAATCTTGACAGTAAAATACTGTTATATTTCATATCAGGTAAAATTACTCGCTTTTCGGCGGCGTGACGACGTGACATTTTATTTTTTCTCTCTAACTAATAATTTATTTTTTTGTAACTGCAACTTGTTTACGAGGAGCACCATAACGTGAACGACCTTGCTTACGTCCTTTAACTCCAGCAATATCATATGCACCGAGTACGATATGATATTTCACACCCGGAAGATCAGGAACCTGACCGCCTCTTACTAATACCCTATCATGCTCCTTTACACTATGCTTTTCACCGGGAATATATGCATTTACTGTTCTTTTATTACTTAAACGCACCGTTGCAATCTTACGAAGTGCAGAGTTAGGCTTTTTAGGGGTAACGGTTTTTACAACTAGGCAAACACCACTTTTAAAAGGATTAGATTCTAAGGCAGGAGACTTGGTCTTACAAGTTTTTGACTTTCTCCCAAAACGTACTAATTGATTATATGTCGGCATTAAAAAAAATACTCCAAAAAAAACTTATATATACGATAATTAAAGGGTGAAAAAAAATACTTCCACCCTTTATTTTAAATCATTTCTAAATACAAATTATAAGAATTTGTAAACTACACTAAATTTAAATTATAATTACTTTTTCCATAAAAGCAAGTATGTTTTAATTAACAATCATTTTTTTCTCAATTATTTTTGCTATAAAGCTGATTAACATCACTAAAATATAATAACAGCACGCAGCAATAAACATTGGAAAAAAATGATTATATGTTTCAATTGATACAATTTGTGCTCTCCGCATTAAATCCATTTCTCCAAGCATAGAAATAATGGCTGATTCTTTAACCAAATTTACAAGCTCATTTACTAATGACGGAAAAATATTTTTAACTGCTTGCGGCAGAATTATATCTTTCATTATTAAAAACTTTGGAATAGCAAGAGCTTCAGCCGCTTCAAACTGCCCTTTATCAACTGCATTAATCCCCGCCCTGATTACTTCGGAAACATATGCTCCCGAATTAAGGGAAAAAGAAATAGCTCCCGCCATAAACACACTAAATTTAACGCCTATGATATAAGGTGAAGCAAAATAAATAATACTTAATTGAATTAATAAAGGAGTACCTCTGAAAATAGAAGTATAGAAATTTGCAAAAAGCCTTAAAGCACGATTCTTATTTACCTTACAAATAGCGAGCAACATCCCTATTACTAAACCGAATATAACAGCAATAACGCTATATTTTAAAGTTACTAAAGTCCCCTCTACAATAAAAAGGATTTTTGGATAAAATTTTATTAAATACTCAAACATAAATTATTATAGATTTATTCCTGCTTGGATCGGTGTTTTCGTCATTGCGAGGAGCGAAGCGACGTGGCAATCTAGAAAAAAACAAAAAATGCTATAAATTAGTATTTTTTAACTGGATTGCTTTGTCGAATTACTACGTAATTCTTCTCGCAATGACGACTGGGAGTCTACGCAACAATGCCTCCTCACAATGACGATTTGGTATCTACGAAACAACGATGCCAATTTTTGAAATTCACCGAGTATATACATTAATACACTCTTTTTGCCGGTGGAATTGCACTTATCTCATCGGTTAAAGTGGTTAGCGTTACAGGTTTATAATCAAGAACTACTTTACCTGCTTCATCGATAGAGCTAAGAGTATGTTTCATCCAATCTCCATCATTACGATCAGGATAATCTTCCCTAGCATGAGCTCCTCTACTTTCTTTTCTTGCAGCTGCCGAATATACCGTTACCAAAGCCTGATCAAGTAGATTATCTAGCTCTAAAGCCTCCACTAAATCACTATTCCAAATTAAAGATTTATCGTTAATTTTTATATCTTTATAGCCGCTTCTTATTTCGCTAATCATTCCTGCTCCTTCATCTAGTACTTCTTGAGTTCTAAATACCGAAGCGTGACTTTGCATAGTTCTTTGCATTTTAAGCCTTAAATCTGCAACTAAAATATTACCGTTAGCGTGACGGACTTTATCAAATCTATTTATAATTTTTTCAAGCCTTTCTTCTTTTATAGGCTTATGGGGACTCGCTGGACTAATAAGCTCAGCTGTTTTTAAAGCACTACTTCTACCGAATACTACTAAATCAAGTAAAGAGTTTGAACCTAATCGATTAGCACCGTGTACCGATACGCAAGCTGCTTCACCAATTGCCATAAGGCCTTTTACTACGCTATTATGATTAGTACCATCTTTAATAATGACTTGACCGTGGTAATTAGTCGGTATCCCGCCCATATTATAATGAACTGTAGGAAGTACCGGTATCGGCTCTTTAGTGACATCAACACCGGCAAAAATTTTAGCCGTCTCAGAAATACCTGGCAAACGGCTATGTAAAATCTCAGGCGATAAATGATTTAAATGCAGGAATACATGATCTTTATGCTCGCCGACTCCTCGCCCTTCACGAATCTCGATAGTCATCGCTCTTGAAACTACGTCTCTTGAAGCTAAATCCTTTGCAGCTGGAGCGTAACGCTCCATAAAACGCTCTCCGTTTGCATTAACGAGATATCCACCTTCACCTCTAGCTCCCTCGGTAATAAGACAGCCTGCCGAATATATGCCTGTTGGATGGAACTGTACAAACTCCATATCTTGCAGCGGCAAACCTGCTCTAATCGCCATACCACCTCCGTCACCCGTACAAGTGTGAGCAGACGTTGCTGAAAAATAAGCACGCCCGTATCCGCCCGTTGCAAGCACTACATTATGAGCTCTAAAACAATGCAGACTACCGTCATCTAAATTCCACGCAACTACACCTCTACATTCGCCGTCTTCCATCAATAAATCAATAGCAAAATATTCAACAAAAAACTGCACTTTATGCTTCAGTGATTGCTGATATAAAGTATGAAGTATGGCATGCCCCGTACGATCTGCCGCAGCACATGTACGCTGAGCCGCTTTTCCTTTACCGTACTCTGTTGTCATACCACCAAAAGGGCGTTGGTAAATTTTCCCCTCTTCGGTTCTTGAAAAAGGTACCCCGTAATGCTCAAGTTCTAAAATCGCATCGGGAGCATTCTTGCACATATACTCGATGGCATCCTGATCACCTAACCAGTCTGAACCTTTCACCGTATCATACATATGCCAATACCAATCATCTTCGCCCATATTCCCAAGAGCTGCACTGATTCCACCTTGAGCAGCCACAGTATGACTACGGGTTGGAAACAACTTAGTTATACAGGCGGTATTTAGACCTTCTTTAGCCATACCGAATGCAGAACGAAGCCCAGCTCCGCCCGCACCTACAACTACTACATCAAATTTATGATGTATGATATTATACGCTTTGGTCATTAAATTAATTTTTTATTATTTTGATACGTGAATTGCATATTCCTGTCACCCCGTGGCTTGACCACGTGGTCCAGTAATTCAATACACAATAATGCTATAAACTGTTTTCTGGATACCGCGGTCAAGCCGCGGTATGACAATTTTTACCCCCTATAAAACATCGCTACTACAAAAGCTGCAATAGTCACAATACAAAATAATTGCACTATTATAATCAATATATTACGTAATTTGTGACAACTTACATAATCCTCAATCACTACACGCATACCAAGCATTGCATGATACAACAAAATAGCCACCGTAATTAACAATGCTACTACGTTAAAAGGCTTTTTAAGCTCCCACATAATAATATTTATGTCATTATTTTTGTTAGTTAGCGTAAAATATATTAACCATATAGAACATAAAGCTAATATAATCCCCGTTACTCTTTGCAATAACCAATGATGAGAACCACTTTTAGCAGAACCGCTATTTTTTGCTTTTACAATTTCTGCTTTAAAATCATATACCATTAATTTTCTCTAAACATATTTTTTCTGTTATTTGTTTTAGCTTTTCAATTCTATCAATCAAATATAAAAGCTGTTCTTTGGTAATTTTATAATTTTTATTATATCTTGCATCAACATATGCTTTTTGAAGCAACTCAAAACATTCTTTTTGCTCCGGCGTTGCTATAGGAAATACTTGCAATAACTCACTATTGTAGTTTTCTGCTTTGCCCCCTAATTTTTTTATATCATGCAACTTTGGCTTATAACGAGAAAAAACTAATAAAATTGTACTATAAAAACTTTCCGTGGCTTGGTGAAGCATAAAAGCTGCTAATGCATGTTTTTGTTTTTCGAGGAAGTTATATGCTCCATCTAAAAAACCATATCCTCTTTCATACCATTGCTCATAATCTTCTTTAGCAATTTCTTTTACCTCGCTCCAAGGTAAATCTTTAGCTTCGCTTAAAACAAACTCGCTGCTATCATATAAAAGAATTCCTTCTTTCTTAATATCAGTGAAAAAATAACGCCCTTTCTCTAACTGCCTATTTACCTCGTCTATTGATTCAAGAATTATGGATATCTCTGAATCATATGGAATAATCTGATTTTTTATTATGCCCGTCTTTTCTAATCTTTTATATATATTATCTTCTAACCTTAAAGCAACATGTCCTTTATATTTACCTTTTTTTAGAATTATCAAAATATCGGTATCGCTATGATAGCCGTTAGGTAAATCACGTACCCAACCACCTCTAGCAAACGAACCATACAAGATAATCATGGCAATTTTATCTTGTACAATATCTAAAATTTGCTGCACTATAAAATTAAGCCTTGCTTCAATCTTTAAAGAACGTTCAGGTAAAGTGGTTTTCATTATTCTTATTTATACTTTTATACCCATAGTAACATAGTTAATAATATAGAACATACAACTACACACCAACCGGTGATATTAACTGCTTTTATAGAAAAGCCGTAACCGATATCCCAGAATAAATGCCGAATACCGTTACATAAATGATAAAACCAAGCGTAGCTTACTGCTACTAAGCATATTTTTATAATGCAGCAATTAGCAAGTTGTAAATAATTATTGTCATATTTGCTAAGAATCAACCACCACGCCAAAATCGATACTGCAAAAAATAGAGCTACGCCGGTCATACGATGCAAAATCGATAAAGTAGAACTAATTTGCGGCTTATATATGCTTAAATGCGGCGAAGTCGGACGCTTATTATAAATTTCTTGTTTAGTTTTAGTCATATATTTCTAATAAATAAAAAAGGGCTATGTCATTCCCGCGTGGACTGGTAAAACCAACCATTGTCACCCCGCGGCTTGTCCACGGGGTCTAGTTAAGAATACTAATATTATTAGTATTCTTAGGTGTTTTACTGGATACCGTGGACAAGCCACGGGATGACACCGAATGTATTTTATGGTCCACGCAGCCTATGACTGCTCGCAATGACGATTAGGTATGGAATGACATCCTATACGTTCATACACCACTAGGTCAATGACATCTATCTCTGTAACCAATGCCCTTCAGCGGGTGATAAGTCATCCACAACTGCTCTTCTATCATCAAAGACAAAACATTCACCTTGCCATAAATTATTCTTATTTTGCGTATCTTCTAAATACTGCAATATACCACCCTTTAAATGATACACTTCATCATAACCTATGCTTTTAAGTAAACTGGTGGATTTTTCACACCTAATACCACCTGTACAAACCATAGCAATTTTTTTACCTTTGAGCAATTCTTGATTCTGCTGAACCCAAGCAGGAAACTGCTTAAATGTTTTAGTATTAGGATTAATTGCCGATTTAAATGTACCGACCTCTACTTCATAATCATTACGAGTATCTATTACTATAACATTTTGTTTGGTGATAAATTCGTCCCAATCTTTCGGCTCTATATACTCACCTTTAAATAAATCAACATTCAAATCTTCAACATTCATCGCTACAATCTCTTTCTTAAGCCTTATCTTCAGCTTTTGAAAAGGATGAACATCACTATAATTTATTTTAACGTTAACATCTTTGGGAGAGGTTAGTTTTATTAGTTCTTCAAGTACAAGATTTACATTTTCATATGAGCCTGAAAAAGAACCGTTAAAACCTTCGTTAGCTAATAAAATAGTACCTCTAACATATTTTTTTTTACCGATAAGCAAAAGTTTCGGTATCAAATTCGCCGGTTCTTCTATATTAACAAAACTATATGCACTTAAAATTGCTATTTTTTCATTCATAAATTATTTAGGTGTCATACCGTGGCTTGACCACGGTATCTAGTTAAAAATTAAAAAATATCGGATACCGTGGTCAAGCCACGGTATGACATTTAATCACACCACCGATAACGGTACAAATACACTTGTATCGCCCCTTTCAATCAAGAGCAAAATATTTTGCTTATTCGATTTTTTTGCATTTTCATATAATTCTTCTAGCTTACTTATATTGTCTATGCTTTCCTGATTAATATTGGTTATCAGATCGCCAATTTTGAAGCTACTTTCTTCTTCATCAATATTGGTTATAACTATTCCCGCCTTATCGCTCGGAATATTATATTGTTGTTTTAATTCTTCAGTCAAATTACTAAAAGTAATATTATTTTTAGTAATAGATAAATTACTTTCTTCTTTGTTTGTTATTTCTTCTTTATTGGTCTCTTCTGTAGAATCTTTGGTAACTTCTTCATTATCTGAAGTAATTTTAATAGGTAATTCAAGCTCTTTTTTATCGCGAAGTATTTTTACTTTTACTTCCTGATCAATAGGAGCATCTGCAATAATTACACGCAATTTTTTAGTATTTTTAACCGGTATATCTGCAAACTCTATTATTATATCACCTGTTTTAATTCCTGCTTTATCACCTGGACCATCTTCTTGTACTTTAGCTACTAACACCCCCCTAGTATCTTTAAGCCCTAACCCTTCAGAAATTTCCTCGGTTAAATCTTGTATTGTTACTCCAAGGCGTCCTCTACTTACTTTTCCATCTTTCTTAAGACGTTCGATTATGGGCTTTGCAGTATTTGACGGTATTGCAAAACCAATACCTATATTAGTACCGAGCGGTGAAAAAATTGCCGTATTTACGCCTATTACTTTTTGATCCAAATTAAACATAGGACCGCCGGAATTACCGTTATTAATTGCAGCATCCGTTTGAATAAAATTATCGACTATATTATCCGTATCTATATCGATATCCCGCCCTTTAGAGGAAATAATACCGCTTGTCACCGTACCGCCTAGATTACCGAATGGATTACCGATTGCAATAACCCAGTCTCCTATTCTTGCATCATTTGAATCTCCAAACTCAACAAACGGTAACGGTTCCTCACTATCTATTTTTAAGAGCGCTAAATCGGTTTTAGTATCGCTACCTATTAATTTAGCCGATAATTCGGTATTATCTGCAAGTTTTATATTAATTTTATCAACATTTGCAATTACATGATAGTTTGTCACTATTAAACCGTTAGGCTCAATAATAAACCCTGAACCAAGCGGAACGCTTTTAGGAGTTTGATCGACCTCTTCCAAATTCAGCGGTATATTAAGCTTTTCTAAAAAATCATTAATGAAGTCTAAAGGCTTTTTTTCTTGCAGTGGATCTTTCTTAGCATTTTCCGACTTACTATTAACATATTCTATTGTTGAAATATTAACGACTGCAGGAATTAACGGCTCAACTATATCAGCAAAGCTATAACGGGCAGCTTCACTTACTTTTAAAGGAGCAGAATTTATTGCCGTAAATTCATTCTCATCTTGCTCCGCTACTTTTAAAGATTTACTATTTTCTTTTGCTAGAACAATATTACTTGATATTAAAACTATTATAACAAGAACTATTTTTAGGTCTATCATATACTCCAAAGTAAAATGAACAGTAAGTAAACGATTATACTACTTAGTTAAATTAAGGTATTTTAAAACTTCAGCCTCAGGTGAAATTACAAAATTAGTATCTTCTTTCTTTAAAGAATTTTTATATACTAAAAGTGATCTATAAAATTTATAAAATTCCGGATCGACGGAATAAGCAGAATTATATATTTTTGCCGCTTTCTCATCGCCGTCACCTTTGATAATTTGTGCATCTCGATAAGCTTTAGCAAGTATTATTTTACTTTCTTTATCTGCTTTTGAACGAATACGCACGCTTTCTTCTTGTCCTTCTGCTCTAATTTGGGTTGCTTCCTTTTCACGTGCCGTTTGCATACGACGATAAATAGCTGCACTATTTTCTTTCGGTAAGTCTGCTCTTAAAATTCTAACATCTACCACATCAATACCAAAGCTTTTAGCTTCTACGTCTACTTGATTTAAGATATTTAGCATTATATCACTACGTTCTTGTGTTAAAAGACTGCTAAGCGAAACTTTACCTATCATCTTACGCATCGACGATTCAAGATTACGAGTCAATCTGATTTTCACGCCTTGATAATCATGTACCGTTTTATAAAACATTACGGGATTATTAATTTGGAATTTGGCATAAGCATCAACAATAACTCGTTTACCGTCGGCAGCCGTTAATTCTTTTGCCTCAACCTCAACATCTAAAAGACGTTTATCAAAAAATTCAACGTTTTGAATAAACGGGATTTTAATATTTAGCCCTGGATTTTCTATAGTTCTAACTGCTTCACCAAACTGGAATACTACAGCAGATTGGCGTTGGTCCACCGAAAATAAGGAGCTAAAAATCAGTATCAGCCCAAAAACAATTGTAAAAATTATATAATAAATCTTTTGTTGCATTTAATATTCCTTGTTGTTTAGTCTTATTAAGTGATTCTTAAAAGAACACTATGTAAAATGAATATTACGAAGATCAACTTCAAAAAGAGCAAGGAGTTCACAAGTCGAGAAACGCAACGTATACTTAATACGTGAGTACCGCAGATTTTGTAGAACGACGCAGCCAATTTTTGAAGTTCATCGAGTAATAGCCATATGCGGCAGTAGTGCATTATTAATAATCGTTTTATTTGAACCGCCTAATATCTCTTCGACTACTTCTAAATATAACCTATCTCTAGTTACTTGCCTACCTATAGTATATTGTTTATAAATAGCATTAAATCTTTGGCTATCACCTTCTGCTTTTGATATAACTTCTTCTTTATAACCTTCTGCTTCTTGTATAATCTTTGCTGCTGCTCCTCTAGCTTCCGGCAAAATCTTATTATTATAGGCTTGAGCTTGATTTATTTCTTTCTCTTTATCTGCTTTTGAAGTTTGTACATCTCTATAAGCGTCTATTACTTCGGCAGGCGGTTCGGCTTTTAATAATTGTACTTTCTCAATCATAACACCGGCATTGTAACTATCCAGTATCTTCTGTGCTAATTTTTCTATTTTATAAGTAATTTCCTGCTTTTGATCAGATAATACCCACGAAATAGGAGTATTACCTATTACTTCTCTAACAGCACTTTCTACCGTTGCTTTTACTGTTTCTTCAGGTCTTTGTACGTTAAAAATAAAATCTTCAAGGTTATTAATATGCCACATTACGTCACAATTTAAAGCAACGATATTTTCATCACCTGTAAGCATTATACTTTCACCGACAATATTTTTAGTATTATCACCACCGCTACGTGCCGAGCTATTTGTACGATAACCAATCTCAATTCGGCGTGATTGTTTAACTTTCTCAACTATTATCTTTTCAAAAGGGGCAGGCAAATGATAATTAAGCCCAGGGTAGCCCTTACGCACAAAACGCCCAAATCTTATTACCGCTGCTTCTTCACCTTCTTTTATTTCATAAATACCCGAAGCAAGCCATAAAGCAATCACTGCGACAACAGCTAAAATTATTGTTTTAGCATTGAAATTAAACTGGAATTGAAATTTATCAAAATTAAATTGATTTTTACGCGGTCTTGTGAATATGTTATCGTCTTTATTAGAATCAAAATCTTTCCATGGGGATTTTTTTAAAATCGAGCTATATTTTTTACTAAGCATTTGCTTTTTTATATTATTTTAAGGATTAAGTGATTATATATATTATAGCATATAACGTCAAGTTACGAACTTAAAACAGCCTTAAAAAGGAAATTTAATTATGGCGGATTTACACCAAAAGCAAATTATCGATAAACTTCAGCATATTATCTTTAAAGACGGTACTTTTTTAAATAAAGTTATATCGGATATTATAATTAAGGGTAATAATATAGGTTTTTCCATAGATATATCAGGTAAAAACAAGTTAGAAGGCGAAGAAATAAAAACTAAAGCAATTGATAAGCTTAATGAGATTTCGGAAATAAATAAAATAACAATTGTTTTTACCGAAAGTAAACCGATGGAGAAAAAAGCTCAAAAACCAAAACATTTTATAGAAAACGTAAAAAAAATTATCTTAGTAGCGTCAGGTAAAGGCGGAGTCGGAAAATCTACAATATCGGCTCTTATTGCTCAGCAATTGAGTCTAGAAAAATACCGAGTAGGAATAGTGGATGCGGATATTTACGGTCCATCAATTCCGTATATATTCGGCATTAACGAAGTACCGAAAACAATAGATGGACGAATAATACCGATAACGGTAAAAAGCATCCAAGTTATTTCTATAGGCTTTTTTGTTAAAGACCATTCGGCAATTATTTGGCGCGGTCCTATGGCAAGTAAGACCATTTATCAATTATTATCAGTAACAAAATGGGATAATTTAGATTATCTAATTATCGATATGCCACCGGGAACTGGTGATATTCATTTAAGCCTTTTAGAGAATTATCATTTAGACGGCGTAATAATTGTAACTACGCCACAAAAAATATCGGAAATAGACGTAATACGTTCTATAGATTTATATCAAAAACTAAATTTACCTATTTTGGGAATAATTGAGAATATGAGTTATATGTTTGAAAATAATAGCGGCGGGCATTTATCGCAAAAATATAATATCCCACTAATCGCTCAAATCCCGATTATGCCGCAAATAGCCTATGCTTGCGATAAATCACTACCTCTAACAGATTTATTAACATTACCTTTAAAAGAATATTTATCATGAGAATATACGTATTGGCAGATGATAGAACAGGCAACACGCATCAGGTTATTGCACTTGCAGAAAAACTAACGGTATTATTGCATGGATCGAAAAACGCTCTCGGTGTCATCCCATGGCTTGACCACGGTATCCAAAAAAAAATTAAAGAAGACTGGATCCCGCTACAAGCTCGCGGGATGACAACTGAAAAATCGAGCCATGCAACAATATCAAAATTAGCTACAGATTACACTTTAATTAAATTGCAATATAATTGCTTAGCTAAGCTACCGAATTTCTTACTAAAATATTATCCTATTCATATAAAAAGTGAACTATTGCAAGATATTATGGCAAAACCTTCACCTGACATGATAATTACCGCCGGCAGAAGAACGGCAGTTTTAGCATTTTATTTAAAAAAGAAATTTAAAGATATTAAGCTAATCCAAATAATGCAACCTAATCTTCCCTATAATACATTTGATGCCGTTATTCTGCCTTATCATGATTGCCGTCACTTGTCATCCCGTGGCTTGACCACGGGATCCAGTAAAAATTCTAAAATAATTAGTATTATAAGTTATTTTCTGGATCCCGTGGTCAAGCCATGGGATGACACCGAGCACAAAAACATCATCCCTATCAACGGAGCTATCAACAACGTAACCGAAAAGTTCGCTGCGGCGAACTTGGAACTCCAAAAACATTATTCTGATCTTAAACATTTTATTGCCGTGATAATCGGTGGGAATAATAAAAAATTTAATTTCAACGAAGAGGAAGCTGTTTTATTTTCTTCATTATTAAATAAAATATATACTAATCAACAAATACCGTTTTTTATTAGTTTTAGTAGACGTACACCACAAGCCGTAAAATCAATTATTAAAAATAATATGTCATCCTCCACAATTATTTATGACCCGAACGAAGACACAGGCTATAATCCTTATATAGCTATGCTTGCCAATGCAAAATATATAATCTCTACAGCCGACTCGATTTCAATGTGCAGTGAAGCAGCATCAAGCGGCAAGCCTCTTTATATATTCTGCCCATCAAATTTTAATTCCTCAAAGCATAAGATTTTTATAAAGCAATTAGTAGAGCAGAAAATAGCAAAAACTTTTGATGAGTCCGTAACAATGCTAGAAGAATATAGCTATCAACCTTTAAATGAAGCAGAAAGAGTAGCTAAAATTATTAAATCTTTAACCAAAAGCTGGTAATTATATGGATAAAGATATAAAATCATATATATTTATTGAGAAGTTAAAGTCTTTATCATTCGTTGAAGAAATATGGCTTTTCGGTTCTCGTGCTAGAGGGGATAACGATGAGCGTTCCGATATTGATATTGCAATTATCTGCCCTAATATTACAGATCAAGAATGGCTAAAAGTTATGGATATTATAGAGAATGCCGACACCCTTTTAAAGATAGATTGTGTAAGGTTTGAAAATACTAAAACAAGCTCTGAACTTTATGAAAATATATTAAAAGAGAAAAAAATTATATATGTCAAAAATAAACCTTAAGCTTGAAAAATTTCGTAAAGCTTTTATGACACTTGAAGATATCTATTTAAAACCAGTCACAGCAGATAGGGCTTATATTGATGCCACTATACAAAGATTTGAATTTACTTTTGAACTCGCTTAGAAGTTTTTAAAAGAATATTTTTCTCAAAAAGGCACAGTTCTTCACTATCCTAAAGAAGTGATAAGGGAAGCTTTTGTTACCGGTATTATAAATGATGAGAGTTTATGGATTTATATGCTTACTGATCGTAATATGACATCTCATACTTACGATAAAAAACTTGCCGATGAAATCTATAGCCGGATAAGAAATTATGTTCCTGAACTTAAGAAGTTACTAGATGCTATTGATTCAAAGACTTTATAATGCCTTGCAGTGTTTGAACTTCAGGGGAAGAGAGGCTATTGGTACGTGTAAATATATTAGTGATATTTTGCTGCATAGCGGGCTTTTTGTCAGGAGCTTTGAAGAAGCCGGCTTTATCGAGTCTGCCGAATAAATTTGCTAAAAAATGCTCTATTTCTTCTTTAGTAGCTAATTTTGAATATTGTATATATCTTCTCTAGGCGTAGAATTACGAAATAATTCATAGCATATAATAATAACCGCTTGAGCAATATTTAATGAACTAAATTCGGTTGTATTAATAGTGATAATCTTATTGGAAAGTGAGATTTCTTCATTACTAAGCCCGTTATTTTCCCTCCCGAACATTATCCCAACTTTTGCAGAATTTGGATAATCTAAAGGTAAATTTTGTGAAAATACATAATCTTTATTCATAACCCTTTTAATGCAAGTAGTAGCATATAAATATTCGAGGTCTTTAATACAATCCTCAAGACTATCATAAACTTTTGCATTATCTATAATATTAACCGCTCCGACTGCATTACTACGTGCTTGCTCATTAGGCCAGCCGTCTCTTGGAGCTACGATTCTAAGCTCATTTAAGCCGAAATTCTTCATTGCTCTTGCAGTAGCACCAATATTCTCACCCATTTGCGGGGCAACTAACATTATAACCGGATTCATTTAAACCCTCATAACATGACAAGTATAAGCGATTGCAACTGCGTCAGCTTCATCAGAGTTAGTAATAATAGAAGTTCCAGGCAAAAGTAACTTTATCATATGCAAAATTTGGTCTTTCTCTGCATGCCCATAACCAGTCACGTTTTTTTTTACCGTATTCGGCTTAAACTCCCGCATATCCAAATTATATCTACCGATTAGCGACATTATCGCCCCTCTAGCATAGCCGAGCTTTAACGAAGTCACGCTATTAGTATTAACAAATGTTTCTTCAATCGCTACCATATTTGGTTGATATTCTAATATTACTTTTTCTAATGTACTGTTAATAAAGGCAAGTCTATTATGAATTTCATCCTTACTATTTGTTTTAATAATACCGCTAGCTAAATATTTCAGCTTTGCGGTATCCTTTGCAACCACCGCCCATCCAAGACTCCCAAGTGCCGGATCAATCCCAAGTACTATCATAGTTATTATTTTATTTTTCTAAAATCGTCATTGCATGGCTTTTATGTCATTCCCGCAAAGGCGGGAATCTAGTTATTAAAAAATATAAACACACTAAATTTTTAAAATTAAAAGCTCAAATAATTTCGCTTTTTTCTAGATTCCTGCCTACGCGGGAATGACATACTATCCACACTCCAGTACCAAGCAAACACCACAATTATTTAGCTTTTTCTTTTAATAAAGATTTTTTCATTCCCTGTGCTTCAGCGTAATCAGGATTTAGCTCAAGTGCCTTATTAATCGCCTTAAGTGCTTCATCACCGTTTGCCTAATTTAAGTAAAATTAAACTTTTATTGTAATAAAAATCAAGATTATTACTAGAGTTTAATTTTATTGCTCTATTAATATCTTCAAGAGCTAAATTATATTTACCTAATCCAGCGAAAACACTAGCACGATCACTATATAAATTTGAATTATTAGAATTCATCTCTATAGCTTTATTAGATGCTTCAAGTACTAAATCATATTTTCCTAAATCACTTAAAACAACTCCTTTACTATTGTATAAATTTGTATCATTAGGATTTATCTTAATACCCTTACTAAATGTCTCAAGAGCTAATTCATATTGACCTATCTGATAAAATTCGACACCTTTATTATAATATTCAGTATAAGAAACCGTTTTAGCTTCAGTAATTATTGAAGAAATAAATAATAAAATAAAAAGAATAAATTTAGAATATTTCCACATATCACTTTACTCTCATATACTTATAAAAATCCGGGTTATTTTCCCACAGTTCACGTACCTTAACAAATAAAAATAAATGAACAGGAAATCCAAAAAACCGCTCCATTTGCATTCGAGATTTTGCTCCTATCTCTTTGATTTTAGAGCCGTTTTTACCAAGTATTATAGTTTTATAGCTCTCTCTTGAAACTACTATAACCTGATTAATCTTTACGGATTTATCTTTGAGTTCTTCCCATTTTTCGGTTTGTACGGTTAATTTATAAGGTAGTTCTTGCTGCAAATTAAAAAATAATTGCTCTCTTGTAATTTCTGCCGCAATAAAACGCATTGGTAAATCCGTTATGTCGTCTTCTGCATAAAGCCAAGGAGAAATTTTTGCCTTACCTGTTATATATTCAAGTAATCCATCAATATTTTTGCCCGATAAAGCAGATATAGGAAAAAGCAAACTATCAGAATGATTTTCCGTTAAAAAAGCTTTAATATCATCTAGATATTTTGATTCGATGTCTATTTTATTCAATAAAAATATCGGAACAATATTAAGTGAGCAAAGCTTATCTAAAATATCGTGCGTTACATCATCAAACGGTTTTAAACTATCGATAATTAACATTACTAAATCCGTACTATGCAAACTAGACCACGCACATCTGACCATTGCTTTCTCTAAGCTCCCTTTCGGCTCAAATATACCGGGCGTATCGTATAAAATCACCTGCGTATCTTTTAAGGTAATAATACCGGTAATAATTGACCTAGTCGTTTGAACTTTTGGAGTAACGATTGAAAGCTTCTCACCGATTATTCTATTTAACAAAGTCGACTTTCCGCTATTAGGTCGCCCTATTATACAAACCGAAATTGTTTTCTGATTAGACATCTTCCCACACTTCGCTTCTAGAGGTAATTTAGACGTCGATCCAGTACTCGCATCCTCACGTACTAAAGTGTACGCTGCGGTGGCAAGCGCTTCCGTGTCTCCTTTAAATTCCTCTCTATAAGCTGGTTTGGAAAGATGTCTATTAGTCATTTTTAAGCCTGTGCAGTAAGCTTCGTGCTGCGTTTTTCTCTGCTTCTTTTATAGAATGCCCCGTGCCTGTTTGTTCATAATCTTTTACTTTCACAAGCACCGTAAAAGTTGATGAATGGACTGCTCCTTCTCTTTTTATCAGACGGTATATAGGTAGGTGATGGCTACTCGCTTGAGCCCATTCTTGTAAAGCAGTTTTTGGATCATAATCCGTTAAATTCTGAATTTTTATAAATTCTGCCCATAATTTCCCGATAATATTACGGGTTGTTTCAATATTGCTATCAAGATATATAGCTGCAATCAAAGCTTCCGTAGCATTTTCTATATTATTAGGATTATCCCGCCCTCCTGCTACTTCTTCACCATGAGTCATAATTATATAATCTTTTAAAGTGAGCTTGGTCCCAACCACACATATTGTTTCTTTGCAAACTAAATATGATCTAATTTTAGCTAAATTTCCCTCATTATAATTTGCAAAATTTCTAAATAAAATTTCCGTGACTACTAAATTTAATACAGCATCACCTAGGAACTCTAATCGTTCATAATCTTTATCATCCTTATACTCATGATGTTGTCTTAAAGACGGATGACTCAACGCTTCTATTAAAAGCTCTTTATTTTTGAAACTATAGCCAAGCAGCTTTTCTAACTTCTCAAATGCTACCATTAAACCTCTGATAAATGTGACGCCGATGTAGACGAGATTTAATTTGGAAAAGAGCAAGGCACTTTGAAGCTTATAACCGCAGCGTATATATAATACGTGAGGATTATAAGCGAAAAGTAACGCCGCCAATTTTTCAAATTAAACGAGTATACTAATCCGTGTTATAAAGATTTCTGAAAATTCGATTTAACCTAACAGATTCAACCCATGGTTTTAACCTTAGTACTAGATTAATAACTCCTATATCATTATCCCACCAAGTTATTTTTGTTGAGAACCAAATAAATTGTGCTTTAGCAATAAAATTTTCAAACGGTACAAATCCAAGATTTACTCTACTATCATTTGACTGATCTCTATTATCCCCTAAAAAGAAATATTTTCCTTCAGGTACATAAAAAACATCCGTGTTACCGTATCTATCATTATATATAACGCCAAAAATAGGAGCAAGCTTATAAGAAAAATATGTTCTACCGTTTGGCAAGGTTTCTTTAAACTTCAAATATTTTATTCCCTCTTCGCTTATATAAGTTCCAACTTCCGTGCGTTCTATTTTTTTATCGTTAATATATATTACGTCATCAATCAATTGAATTTTATCGCCGGGTAGCCCTATTAAACGCTTTATATATCTAACATTCATATCGTTAGGCGGACGAAAAACTACAATATCGCCACGCTCCGGTTCACAAGCAAATATTCGTCCTTTAAAAAGAGGAATAAAATCAAAAAAAGATAAAGAATAATTACTATAACCATAACTATATTTCGTAGAAAATATATAGTCATTCTCAAGTATGGTTGCTTTCATAGAACCGGTCGGAACGGTAAATGGTTCCATAATAAGTATTCTAATAAGTAAAGTGATACATATTACAAAAGCAAAAGACCCCCACTCTTGCTTAGCTGTTTTATTAGTATTTGATTTTGTATTATCTGTTTGCATAATCTCTTAATTATTTTTAAATATTTGTACGTGGCTTGAAAAACCTGTTCGGTGTCATTCCGTGGCTTGACCACGGTATCCAGAAAAATAACTAAAAATACTAATAATATTAGTATTTTTAACTAGACCCCGTGGACAAGCCACGGGGTGACATTACGAGACGACACCCACACTAATTCTCTCCTCAATCTCACTTCTAAAATGGCGTATCAGCCCTTGGATCGGCCAAGCTGCTGCATCACCTAAGGCACAAATAGTATGCCCCTCTATTTCTTTCGTAACATTAAGAAGTTCGTCTATCTCGGATTTTTGGGCATTACCTTTAACTAGCCGCATCATAACTCGCCACATCCAGCCCGTACCTTCACGGCAAGGAGTACATTGCCCGCATGATTCATGCATGTAAAATTTACTAAGCCTTGCTATTGCATAAATAATGTCGGTAGATTTATCCATAACTATAATACCACCTGTACCAAGTCCGGAACCTGCGGTTCTCAAACTATCAAAATCCATATCTACTTCACATAATGACTTAGGAAGTAAAGGTACGGAAGAACCGCCCGGAATTATGGCTTTAAGATTATCCCAACCGCCTCGAACACCGCCAGCATATTTCTCAATCAATTCTTTTAACGAAATTCCCATTGCCTCTTCAACATTACAAGGCTTATTAACATGCCCCGATATGCAGAAAATCTTAGTACCGGTATTGTTAGGCTTACCGATAGAAGCAAACCAACTAGCTCCTCGTCTTAAAATGGTCGGCACTACTGCAATAGACTCAACATTATTTATAGTAGTCGGGCAGCCATATAGCCCAAATCCGGCAGGAAAAGGCGGCTTTAAACGAGGCATGCCTTTTTTACCCTCTAAGCTTTCAAGTAATGCAGTTTCCTCACCGCAAATATAAGCCCCCGCCCCGCGGTGTAAATAAATATTACAATCGAAACCCGAACCACAAGCATTCTTTCCTATTAACCCGTCTTTATAAGCTTCATCTAAGGCACACTGAATATTAGAAGCTTCATTATAAAACTCACCTCTAATATAGATATAACAATTATTTGCTCCTATAGCAAAGCTTGCAAGCAAGCAACCTTCTATTAATTTATGCGGCTCAAACCTTAATATATCACGGTCTTTGCAAGTACCTGGCTCAGACTCATCAGCATTTACTACTAAATAGCAAAGCTTCTCTGAATTTTTGGGCATAAACGACCATTTCATGCCTGTAGAAAACCCGGCACCGCCTCGCCCTCTAAGCCCTGATTTCTTGACCTCTTCAATAATAAACTCTCTACCTTTATCAAGCAAAACTTTAGTATTATCCCAATCGCCTCGCTTCTTGCTAGATTTCAAATCATGGCTTTGCTGCCCATGTAGGTTAGTAAAAATTTTGTCTTCTTCTTTTAGCATAAACTCTCTTAGAAATTACGGTATGTACGTTTATGTCATTCCCGCGTATGCGGGAATCCAGTAATAAAAAGCATAAACACTGTAAGCTTTTACAATTAAAATCTCGACTTGTCTCGCTTTATGCTGGATTCCCGCATACGCGGGAATGACATATAACACTCTTTATTTCTTCTTATCAAACTTTCTATTAGCGAACATTGTAAGTATTGGAGCGGATATAAAAATTGATGAATAAGTACCGGCTATTATCCCCAAAAATACAAGGACGCTAAAACTACGGATTGCCTCACCACCAAAAAGAATAAGGACTAAATTGGCAAGTAGTGTAGTAATTACCGTTAAAATAGTTCTTGATAAAGTCTCATTGATACTTAAATTTATAATTTCCATGATATTTTTTTTATGATATTTACATAAATTTTCTCTAATCCTATCATATATTACTACCGAATCATTAACGGAATAACCTATAATAGTTAACACTGCGGCAATAGTGCTTAAGTTAAAATCAAGCTTTGTCATACTCATAAACCCAAGAGCGAGTATTACGTCATGCACTAAGGCGATAAGTATACCAAGACCGAAATACCACTCAAAACGCACCCAAATATAAACCATAATAGCTAAGAAAGAGAATAGCATCGCCATAGCCCCCGCTTCTATTAGCTGCCTACCGACTTGCGGACCGACAAAATCTACCTTACGATATTCAAACTTATACGGAAAATTACTTTGCAAAGATGCTTTAATTAACTCAATATTTTTCATGAGATTTTCTTCGCTACTACTACCGAATCTAATCGATAAATCACGCTCACTACCGAAATTCTGTAAGACCACCTCACCTATTCCAAGCTCACCTAGAACCCACCGCATTTTTGGCAAATCAGGAGCTTGATCAAGCCTTACTTCAATAACTATACCGCCGGCAAAATCAATACCGAAATTAAATTTATATATACCGATCCAAATAAAGCTAATGAGTGATAAAATAATTGAGAAAGTGTAGCTGACTTTTTTAAAGTTCATAAAATCAAAATCGATTTTATTAGGTAAAAGTCTTAAAGGATAAATTTGCATTATTAATATTTCGTTGAATAAAAGTTATATACTGCTTGTATTTCAAGAATCATCATTTTATTTTGAGAGGTGAGCACCCGCAGCCTATACTTAATAGGTGAGGATGCGAATCCTTGATAAAATGAAAGAACAATTCTTGAAAGATAAGCAGTATATTTGTATTATATAGTAAATTCAAAAAGGTTAAACGATTTTTTATGTCAGAAGTAGTAGTAAAAGAACAATTAGAGCAATATATAAGCAAAATAGAAAGATTAGAACAAGAAAAAGCTGATTTATCTCAAGAAGTAAAAGATATTTTCCAAGATGCTTATTCACATGGATTTGATGTTAAAGCTATGAAATCTATATTGAAACTAAAGAAATTGGATAAAGATAAACTTGCCGAGCAGGATGCTATGCTTGAACTTTATAGAGATACTTTAGGGATTTGAGTCATATGTCATTGCGAGGAAAATGTAGAATTATGCTCAGCTGCCAATGTCATTCCTAGCTAAAAGCGGGAATCCAGAAAAATAACTTATAAAAATAAACCTAAAAAAACAAGTTTTTTATAGGTTTTATTGGATTTCCGCTTCCGCGGGAATAACATAAAACGATCCATGCAACAACACCGGCTCGATCATGGATTCCAGTTTAAAATACTAAAATTATTAGTATTTTTTATTGTTTTCTGGATACCGTGGTCAAGCCACGGTATGACACCCATTATACTTAAGCTTTTGCTGCCTTAGTTTTAGCAATAGGGATATGTCTCTCTTTAATTCTAGCAGACTTACCGCTTCTATTTCTTAAATAATAAAGTTTAGCACGACGAACTACCCCATATTTTACTACATCAATAGAGTGTACTATCGGCGAGTAAGTCATAAAGCGTCTTTCGACACCTTCACCATGGCTAATTTTACGTACTAAGAAAGATGAAGTAATACCGCGATTTCTTTTTGCGATAACTACACCTTCATAAGCTTGAAATCTTTCCGTTAATTTTTCCTTACCGTCTTTCTCAATCGATCTATCAATAATTTTAACAGTTACCTTAACTGTATCACCGGCTTCAAAATCAGGATTTTTTTTATTTGCAGTAAGCTTTGAAATATTTTCCTGTTCAAAGCGGTCAATAATATTCATTTTTTTAACTCCTTAACTCTATAAATCTTTAAGTAATTCCGGACGGCGTAATTTAGTAATCATACGTGATTGCTCTTTTTTCCACTCATTAATTAGCCTGTGGTTACCAGATAATAAAACACTCGGTACAGCTCGATCACGCCAAATTTCAGGTCTTGTATATAGACCGCATTCAAGCCCGCCCTTAAATTCCCCGTCTTCTTCAAAAGACTCGGAAGATAAGGTATTTTGGTTCATTAAAACACCTGGCAGTAGTCTAATTAAGCAATCGAGAATGGTAAGGATAGGTATTTCTCCGCCGGACAAAATGTAGTCGCCTACACTAATTTCTTTAACATTATACTCTTCAATCACACGTTCGTCAATCCCTTCGTAACGTCCACATAAGAATATAAGGTTTTTATTTTTTAACATCTCCTTAGCAAAGCTTTGAGTAAAAACTCTACCGCGAGGTGAAGGATAGTAAATTTCAGCATTAGGATTTAAAGAAAGGGCATGATCTATACTACTGCCTAAAACATCAGGACGTATTATAAGCCCGTCACCACCGCCGTAAGCTTCATCATCGACATTTTTATGCTTAGTTAGGCCGAAATCCCGAATATTGATAACATCATATGACCAAATATTTTTATGCAGGGCTTGCCCTGCTAAAGAATACCCCAGAGTACCAGGAAACATTTCAGGAAAAACTGTTAAGATTGTAGCGTGAAGTATAGACATACGTTTAAAATAGTAGACAGTACTAATTAACACAATAAAATTATAATTTAATTATTTACCCCACCCACCTGTCCTATAATATTCTTTTCTTTGTTTTTTAGCAGCAGCTGTTGCATCGCTCCTAAATGCTTCAGCTTTTTGTTGATTCGTTTTATAAACTTGATCACTTTGAAATTTTTGAAATTCTGCTTTCTTAGTAGCTTCTATATAACGACTTTTTATTTTCTCTAAGCGTCTCATAGCATCTTTATCTAAACTAATACCTGCTTCTTTTGCTTGCTGCTCTATTTTTAATGCTGCCTTATAACCTACTGCTGCGTTTTTAGCTATAACTTGCTTCTGCATAAATTCACTCTAGAATCTTTCTTCATTGCATCATTATATGGATTTATCTTATTATTTTTAATATCCTTTATTTGTTTTTCTGCTTTCTTTTTATCAAAATCTTCCGGCATAACTTCCCTCAAAATTTAAGTTAAAAATATATCTATAGTTGCATATATTTTATTTCAAAAAAAGTTAATAAAGAAAAATAGAGGTAGAAGTAATTAAAAATTAACCAATTTGTGTTATAAAAACTTCATCACTTCCTCAGCGATGATTAGCTCTTCGTTTGTCGGCACAGCAAAAACTTTAACCTTACTATCAGATATACTTATTAGATGCTCGTTTTTTTGGTTTTTTGTATCATCTATTTTAATGCCTAGCCATAAAAATTTTTCGGTAATCATTTCACGTATTACAGGGGAATTCTGTCCGACACCGGCAGTAAAAATTAGACAATCAAACCCCTCAAGGGCAGCAATTAACTTACCTATTTCAAGTACAATGCGACACACGAATAAATCTATAGCAAATTTAGCATCAGGTGAGTTACTGGCAAGCAAGGTACGCATATCAGAGTTTTCACCGGACATACCGAGTAATCCTGATTTCTTATATAGTAACTCAGTTACTTCTTTCGTAGTCATTTTCTCATGGTCGATAAGATATAACACTACTCCAGGATCAAGGTTACCTGTCCTTGTACCCATCATAACACCGTCAAGTACGCTAAAGCCCATGGAACTTGTTAGACTAAGACCATTTTTAATAGCACATAGACTACTACCGCTTCCTAAGTGAGCTATAATAGTCTTTGTAGGTAAATCTTCCTTTGTCATTTCTTTAAAATGGCTACTAACATATTTATATGATAACCCATGAAAACCGTAACGAATTATCCCTTTATCATAATATTTTTTCGGTAAACCGAAAGCTTTCGTAATAGACTGATTGGTAAAATGAAATGACGTATCAAAACATACTATATGCGAGATTTCTTTATATTTTTAAAGAAATAAATCCAGTACCTGCAAATTATAAGGTTGATGCAAAGGTCTTAGAGGTATTAATACTCTCAAATCTTCACTAACTTTTTCATTAACAATAACCGGTTTATTAAAATTTTTCCCGCCATGGACAATACGGTGACCGGTTGCAATTAAATTGAGATTCTCTTGTTTTTTCCACCAATCTTCAAAAAGATCAATCATCATTTCAATAGCATCATCTTTAATATCGGTAGCAGATTCCTATTTTTTATTTATATGAAATAATATTTTATTGTCGTTCTTTTCTAAAAAAATATTATAAATTTTATCCTTAACTTTTTTATTCTGAATTTCAAAAATAGAAATTTTTAAACTAGATGAGCCGGCATTAGTTATTAAAATAACATCTTTCATATTATTTACCTGATTGGATATGTAGCTTCGCCTTAGCATGGTTATAAATAAATGAAGCAAGTACACAGGAAATAACACGCATATCCATGGGATCGGCTCTACTTGTTAAAATAATAGGCACACGGGCTCCAAGAACGATACCCGCCATAACCGCTTGACCCAAATATTTTAGCTGCTTTGCAAGCATATTGCCTGATTCAAGATCAGGTACTACTAATATATCGGCATTTCCTGAAACCGAAGAACTAATACCTTTTGCTTCTGCAGCAAATAAAGATATAGCATTATCAAACGCAAGCGGTCCATCAACTATAGCATTCGTAATTTGCCCTCGATCTGCCATTTTCGATAAAGCGGCTGCGTCAAGAGTTGTAGGGATTGCGGAGGTTACCGTCTCAACTGCTGATAATACCGCAACTCTAACCTGCTTGTCTTCTTTGATCATATGCATTAAATCAATAGCATTCTGCACTATATCACGCTTATCTTCTAGAGTAGGACAAATATTAATAGCAGCATCAGTAATAATAAAAGACTTTGGGAACGTTACAACTGCCATTAAAAAAGCATGGCTTATACGGCGTTCGGTACGTAGTCCATTCTCCTTATGAACTACTGCAGACATAAGCTCATCAGTATGAAGAGACCCTTTCATAATAGCCGCAACTTCTCTTTTCTTTGCAAGCTCTACAGCTTTTTTTGCTGCTTCGTGGCTATGCTCAACGTTAATTACTTGATAATCTTCAAGATCGACATTATTAACTTTTGCTACTGATTCAATTTTATGTTGTAGACCAATCAAGACCGATTTTATTACATTAAATTGTACCGCTCTAACTGCACCAAGTAATGATTCTTTATCGATTGGATGAACTACTGTAGTTTTAACAGGCTTAAAGCCGTCGGCTCTAAGTAACAGATCGATGAAATGCTTTGCTGCTTCATCAAAGTCAGGATCGTTGATTTCTTTTGGAGGAGTATAAGTAGTACCTAATTTCTTAGCTAGAATTGCATCTAAAAAAGTCTCGTTTATTATATGTTGTTTCTTCATAAACCCCTTAATAAATTAATCATTAACTTAATTAGATAATATATAAGTTAATTAATAAAGGGAAAACTAGTTATTGTTTTTAGTGGTAATTTCTTAAGTACCATTAACGCAACAGTGTATATCGATGTCATCCTGTGGAGGCTTGCCTACGTGGATCAGAAAATATCTTTAATGTCATTCCAGCAGAAGCGGGAATCCAGAAAAAAGCGAAATATCATCCCGTGGCTTGACCACGGTATCCAGTTAAAAATACTAATATTATTAGTATTTTTTATTGTTTTTGTGGACCCCGTGTTCAAGCCACGGGGTGACAGTGAAAAGTACTGGATTCCTGCGAAAGCAGGAATGACATCGAAGCACTAGGATAACCCCAAGCAATTCTTTTTAGGCAGTACTAACTCTTCTACTTCATATTTCTTAAATGATCTTCTAATTTTCTTAGTTTTCTGCCTTCATTTACTATTGGTCTCACATATTTTTCCATTTTGGCATTTTCCCTATATTTATTAATCTGATCGATCTGAGCATTGACTTCATCGGTAATAGCTTGCTTTCTGTCCTCTATTTTATTTAATACTTCAGTACTATATTCATAATTTTTAACATCAACATTAAAGTTATTAAGCTCTTCCGTAATCTTTGCGTCTACTTCAGGTCCCTGCTCAATATCTTTGATCTTTTGTGCTATTAATGCCGGCATTTCCTCAATGTTGATATCATCTCTTTTGAAATGATCTTTAAGTTCTTTATAAGTTTGTTCTAAATTTCCTTCAGCTTTCTCGTGCATAATATCATAATGCTCTTGGCGACGAATATATCGATCTTCCTCTATAAATTCTGCATGTTTTCTATGGGCGTTATCTATCATATCTTGCATCTGAGAATCAGTAGCTTTCTCACGCATAAATCTGTCGCCCATCATTACCGGTTCACCTTCCTCGAATAACCTACCACGCACCTCATGAATAAGCTTTCTTTGAGCTAATTCTTGATAATATTCTACATCACTCTGTCTACCTGCTTTTTCTAGTCTTGCTAGATATTCCGGTGATAATATATCTGCCTGAGCAGCTAACGTTTCCTTATTAATATGCATTTGGAGTTCTTCACGTTCCCGTGCTTTTTCATCATCTTTTAATTTTTCGCTATAAGTTCTAAGCCTTGGATCGTTATATTCAAAATCATGCCATTCGGCACTGGTTAGATTACCCTCATAAGCATCACGTAAATCTTTACCGACTATTGCAGTTAAAGCTCCTCTTTTTATTCCTGTATAACCTGCATATATTTTTTCGCCTATACCTACACGCTTTTCTTCTTTTAATTTACGTTTTGTATCAACACGATGCTCCATCTCTTGCCAACTTCTAAGCGGTTTTATATTCTTACCGAACAGACCGACACCTCGGTCTGACATTTCTTGGTGAGCATATTTATAAGCATCTTGATAATCTTTAGTAAAGTTCGCATCACTAGCAAGTTCACGTAAGTTAGCATCTTTTAATGACTTATCAAACTCTCTTTTTTGTTCTTCACTTAAAGCGGCGTAATCTTTCACTCCATATTTATTTGCAGCAATTTTATCTCGAAGCTGAGTAAATTTCATTTTCGATAGTTCTTTTGCTTTTAATTCATTCCCTTTAGGTAAATTCTTTAACAATCCTGAAATACCGTTTTCATAATCAGTAATAGCATTCATTTTTACATCTTTAGAATCTATACCGTATTTTCTCTTAACCTCATTTTGTACGGCTTTGTTTGCTGAAGAACCAAGAGCTTGCTTTTCAAGCCTTCCCATCATCATACCTTCAAATTTCTCGGCAAAGAACATACTAGCTTGCTCTTTCCTTGCACTTACACGGCTAGTTACAGGCGCACTTACCGTCTTAGCCACATAACTTAGCGGTCTATTCATTTGCTTCGCTGCAGATTCATAAGATTGCTGATTAACTTTTTGTATGTCTGTTAAATTACCTGAAGTACCGGCAATAAATTGTGCCGTCGATATAGCAGTATCATTAAATTTACTTAATAAATAAATGGATACAAAAATCAATAATATCCCATCAAGTTGGACAAATTTCCCGTTTATAAAGTTACTAATCCTTTTTGCATCTTTAACTAAATCTAAAAACGGTAATTCAATATAGCGTTCATCTATACACTCATACGCAACACAATGCTTACATTTATCAGGGTCATTCTTACAAGAATCATCTACTATTATATGATCTTCGGGAACTAATATCTTTGCTTTGTGGAAATTATTTATACCTCCTTTCATTGGTACAGGGAACCACCAATAAAATATTGAATTACCAAGGCTTGGATCTATATCCTCAAGAAAACTACCGAATATTTCATTTATCGGACCTAAATTAGGAAAATCATGTTTACATACCCCAAAACCAAGAGTTGAATATATTTCGGTTCTGATGATCATTGAAATAAAAGCGATACCGGCAAATAAAATTATAGGCTGTAATGCATATGATATTAATTGTTTTAACCAATTCTCAAATAACGAACGAGTTATATTAAACAACATGAAACAAATAAATATCGGTCCCATAATTATAATCATACCGATAGTTATAAGAGCGGTTAGATAGATAATAGTAGCTTTAAATATAAGAAAGAAAATAAAATATAGGGCTATTAAATATAGAATGATATATATAAAACCAAGCCAATCAACAAATAGCAAAGAAAATAATTTAGATAAAGTTTGAGGAGAAATAAGTAACCCCAGCAAACTTTGAGAACCGGGACCGGTAGCCGCAGCTTCATTAATTATTTGCAGTATTTGCTGAACCCCGTCAATAAAAAATACGAATAAATAATCATGAAAAAATGTCCAAGCTTTATCCGTACTTAATAATATTGAGACTATACTAACTTTTAATATTCTAACTATAAGTTCGACATGAGTAAGGTTTATATTACCTATTAAAAAGGAAAAGCCCGTAAACATTATATATAGAGTTAAAATAGCCGAGACACTCATCCTATAACCCGGCGTATCAATTATTTGTTGATAAGTTTTCTTTATAATCCCATCCTTACCAAATAATACTCCTTTTATTAAATCCGTTAAAAATTGTAGCGGATCGGGTCTAGTATCAGTAACTCCGGACTTGATTACTAATCTATATTGCCCGCTATTATCATCATAAAATTTATCTATAACCTTAAAATAAAGAGGAGATTGAGCATATTTTGACTTATCCTCACCTTTATATTGATAATTTATACCGCCGGCTTTCAAGAATTGTCCTGTACTACTAATACTATAAAATTCATAGCCTACACTCGAAGTAAGCTCTCCTAAATGCTGAGTTATACCTTGCGGTTTACGCTGTGAATCCGGTGAAATATTGGGATCGGTATTTTTAACGGCAATAAGAAAATAAAGCCCGACACCGTCTGTCATTATACATGGAGGATTACTAATCATTGCGTCATTTTGATTTGCGGGATTAGGAGTACACATATCAAGTCTAGCATTATCCCAAAAAGTACACGGTTGTAGCTTAACGCAAAAAGCAGCCAAAGTAGTTGTGTTATTTTTCTGACCGTACCACGGACACCATGCAGATAACTGACCTGAAGTATTTTTATCACCAAGTATATAACTCCACGGTCTTACCATAACGGTTAAAGGATAACCATTTACTTTATAAGCACTATCACGCCATGGTGCTACCTGATCACCTTCCTGTCTTGAAGTAATTTCTTCCGGATTATATCTAGAAGAGACATTGAATTTGATAAAACCGAAATCATCAGGGTCAATACAAGTATCGCCAGTACAACCGGAAAGCAACAATAGCGATATTAATAATGTAATAAAAATATTTTTGTTCATTTATTTTTTATGTGTTATTTCTTGTTTATGTCATTCCCGCAAAAGCGGGAATCCAGAAAAAATAAAACCATTTGCGTTTATAATTTTTAATATTATTTTGTGTTTTCTTGACTATGGATTCCCGCTTTCGCGGGAATGACATCGATAACCGGCACAACTCCAATCAAGTCGTGGGATGACACTAAAATAATTTTGTTATTTTCTCTCTTCCTCTTTCTTCGGTACATCATTACGCTCGGCAAGGAATTTATTTGTAAATTCACCATCTCCTTCCGGTTTTCTAGCTTTATAATTTTGATCAATTATCTTGTCTTTGAAAACTCTAGCCGGAGCCATTGCAGCCTTTTTAATCGGTTTTGTTACCGAACCTATATCCTGCATAACGGCTCCCACAGGATCAGAACGTTCTTGATAATTTCCTGATATTCGTGCCGGTGTAACATTTGTAAGCATTCCGACTACTATATTTACAAAAGTTACTAAACCATATGACATCAAGCAATATGAATAAAATAATAAAGCCGTAGTAAACAATACTAAGAAAGTATTAGCGTTATTCATTAGAATATTCGAGCTACTAATTTCCGGTACATCCGGTACATAGAAAGGTATTCCTGGCAAGAACGGTAATGTAAAAGAGAAATTAATTGGAATACCAAGATTTGTTAAATCAAGCCCTATTTTTATTGGTATCAGAGTATCCCAACAGGCTCTAACTACTACTTTTAAAAGCTGCTCAGATAAAACCTGATCTATCAATAAAAAGAAAATCAATAATATTGTCGGCTGCACTACATAGCTAAGCAATGTCGATATCCAATTATCAAATAAACTTTTAGTTTTTTCAAATAACATTAATATTATGAAAAACGGTGCTAATGAAATCATAACAGTTAGCCCTATGAATGCAATAACATAGCCTATTATAACTTCTAAAATAGCTCTAAAATAAGTAATAAGTGAATAAATGGTTATAATAGCGATAAATGCTAAACCATTATGTATTTGTAATAATTCAATAAATAGTAATCCCCAAATCCTACCGTTAGTATATTTATCAAATATAGGATCAATAAAACCAAAAATATTAGCTCTAGAGCTTGTAGCACCCACTACGTTAGTTACAAAGAAATCAATACCGTTAGTAAATGCACTAAAGAAGTATGTATTAAAAAAGCTCCAACTTTCTTCTCTAATTAAAAAAGCTACTATAGCTATTTTGCATATACGTGTTATTACTTCTACGGCAGTTAATTTTAATGTTCCCGCAACGAACATTAGCCCAAATATAGTAACATAAAGGGTTAATGCAGCTTTAGCTATATTCTGCACTGCAGAATTTTTAACTAACTTAATATAAAAGTTCTGACTAAAAATTCTAAACTGATCGGTAATAGGTTTAATAGCACCGTTATATATTATATCAGAAAACCAAGTTGTACCGGTATAATTAGCATAATTTACACTAACCACCCCTTGTATATTACTATTAGGGTTTACCACCCTTAACCATAAATATCCATCTTGCGGTGCATCAGCCGCAAAGTTATAATCTACCGGCGTACCACGAACAGATGGATCAGGTAACATACCATCAGATGTTATTAAATATTCTAAACTTATATTTTGCTGATCACCCGGACTAATTGAATTTGCCCCATTACCTATTTCAACAATCATCGAATAACGACCGAAATATAAAAAATTAGCTGACCAATCATTCTTATTTATATAATCTACAAAATTAGCATAATTTGAAAAATTTCGGCTCCAATCACTCATTAAAACTGAATTACTAAATATGTTATTAACTTGCCAATCGCTAGTAAAATCCATAGTACCACCGCTAGTGGCTTGATAATATATAAAACTACTTTGAGTGCTACCTGAATTTACAAAACTCTGATCTCGTTCCTTAATAACCTGCCCGCCTACTTTAATTATCATCCCTCTACCTTGATCGTAATAGCAAGCAGGGCTAGTATTTATACCGGCATTAGCAGGACAAGAATTAATTAAGCCCATGAAATTCTGTACCGCTCCCGTTATCATAGGTTTACCGACTAATGCTTCGTTACTATTCATACTTTTATATTTTGTAGCTGAGCCAGTACCGCTACACCCGCTTGGTTTATCAGGATCTCTTGAAGCGTCTATAAGATCACATACCTCCTTTGCAGATGAGTAAATTATTCTATTATCAAAATTTCCAAGGTTACTTTGAGTATAAAGTGCAGAAGCAGCAAATATTGAACTATCAAGTTCCTGCGTTAAAATATTATCTAGAGTATTAGGGCTAAAAAAATTATCTTTACCAACTAAACTAATATTTACTACATCGCCGGCCTTAACCTCAATTCTCGAATTACCGTTAGAATAGTTAAAATATTTAACAAAATCAGACATTTTAGTAAATGAAAGTGCATCAAGGTCTTTATCAGGCGATATAGCCCCAGGTGTTGCACTGTTATTGTCCGTAACAAAACGAGGAAATCCTAAAGCTTCAAATTGTAATTTAGAATAATTATAAGTTTTAATGAAAACTTGCGGCGTACTAAACCTTGGATCAATTCTATATAATACTAGATATTTTCTAGGTTCAGGAGTAATACCTGAAGTAGACCAGTTTATTTTTAACAATTTACCTTTCTCAACAGTATTACCTGTTGATTGCCAAGTTCCGGCTGTAGATAAACTAATTCCTATATTACCCTCTTTAAAACTTGTAAATTCAGGCACTTCTAAACAACCGAATAAGCTTTTTAACACACCAAAACTGGTTGACATCCATGAAAAAGCATCATCAGCTTTAGCTGGCATCGCCATGAACAAAACTAATAAAATTAAACTCTTAAGAATTTTCATAATTTTAAATTGTTATCCAACACGTCATACCGTGGTTTTTATTTTTTGTCATTGCGAGCGACCAAAGACATTGTTGCATGGCTCGGTTTTCCGTCATTGCGAGAAGAATTACACAGTAATTCAACGAAGCAATCCGGTAAAAAATTCTGATTTACAGAATTTTTTTAATTATTTTTCTGGATTGCCACGTCGCTTCGCTCCTCGCAATGACGATTCGGGTATCCATGCAACAATGCCTTCCTGCCGTTGCTGGAATGACATAAAGCGAGCAATACAACAACGCTAATACCCGCTTGCAATGACGCCCCTATCCTCGTGCTTCAAGCTGCGGCGGTTCTGCATTTGTCTTCTTGCCCCCTTCTTTTGGCGTATTTTTCCTATTTTTCTCAGCCTAGCCTAATGTCTTATTGCGTTGTTTTAATCGTGCTTCCGCTCTGCCGGTAATACCTTGTCTTGTTTTATCATCCATTCCTATTGGACTTAATGCTTTTTGTCCTGCATCATGAGACATTCTACCACCAATTTCAGTAGCCGAAGGTCCAGCAGCACTAGTTAATTTTGCTACCATACGCCCTGAAAATTCGACATAACCATACATACCATAAGCAATAATAACTAGAGCTACGATATTTTGCATATTTACTCCCATCATACCCGACATATAATCCATTCCCCAAGGGGCAAACCAATTAATACAGAAGATAGGTACATTCAGCAATGCAATAGGTAAAGTATCGATAAATGGAATTTTTATCGGTAAAGCACATTTCCAACAAACGCTATAACCTAAAACAAAATCTAGATAAATGGTAAATAGCTGGGTTAACACTATAATACCTGCCATCATAACTACCGGTTCTATCATATAGCGGATCGTAAACCTCACCCAATTATCAAATAAATACCTAGTAAAATCAAATAATAAGAAACTAATAAATAAAGGGGCTATACCGATTAATATACAAGTTGCCATAAATGCCATAATATAAACGGCAACAGCTCTAAGTGCCGTAATAATTACTATACCAACCGCAATAAAAGTAATTATAAAATATATAATACCGCTAAGCCCAAGAGAAAGAAGTGAAAGTAATTGAGCGATAAAGGTTTGACTAAAAAATATTTTACTCATTACTGCATCTAAAAACATGAAAGGATTAGAAATAGTATTAGTAGAAGTAAACAAACTATATCCACTCATATTAGCAATGATTGCATCTGAAAAATTGGTAATTGCATCAAAAAGATAGTTATTGAAAAATTCAAAAGTATTACCGTTCATAAGTCCGCTAACTACCCCGATTTTTGCTATTCTAGTTACTAGCTCTTTTTGGTTTATCTTAGCAAAACCAAGCAAGAACATTGCTCCGTAAGTCATCACATACAGAATTAAAACTGCTTTAATATAGGTAAAAAAGTTAGTACAGGATAAATTATCAGTTGCTTTATAACATACCATATTTTTAAAAATAGAAGTAGCAGCCCCTTGCACTTTAGTTTTAAATAACTCAAGTAACGGATTCATTACTTTAATAGTAAAACTTCCTACTTTTAAGGATGTTGAGAAATGTACTTTATAGCTACCTTCACTATCTTTATAGTCCCTTAAATTATTATTAGGATCATTTAGAATTTTCATCCATATATAACCCGCCTCATTTGCGTTAAAGTTATATTTACCGTCGCTATTAACGTTAATTCCTTGAGGTGAATAGGTTTTACCGCTAGTATTCGGGTTTTCCGAAGGCTTTACTATTATGTATTGCACTCGTCCCCGATCATCAAAAGTATCGTTAAAACTATTACCATTCTCTCTATAACATTTAGTCTGTTTAATATTTAAAACATATCCTCCCGTATTCTTACTAGCATCTTGTGAGGTAGGAGACCAAAGCCTATATTGTAAATAGCTTTTTTCAGTATTGCTATTAAAAGGTATATTATATATAACTTTATATAAATATTTACCGTCTTTATCTTTATAGTCAGACGGTTGATCTGTATCTGCAACAAACTTAGCAAATTCTAGCTTAGAAGGCAGAGCTTGACTTACAGAACCCGCATCATTCATTTGATATATTAGTCCGGTTGGTCCTTTGCCTCCTTTACCGTCTGCCGTATACCAAAATCTTCGATTCTTTTGAAAATCTCCATCCTTACATATTCCTAAAGTACAATTTACACCTCCAATATAATCTTTATCTTTTTGGTTACGATCGCTAACACTATCAGGACATCGACCATTTGGAGGAATATTAGCATTATTAGAACATTGAAGAGCTGAATAGTCGATAAATAATTTACCTACGTCGTCAGACCACGAAAATGTAAAACTCCCATCATCTAGGTAGTTTTCTGGTGCTGGGCTAGTTATATTAGCCCAAGCTGGACATTTCTCTTTACATTCTGGTATCTTATCACAATTAGTATTACAGCCGAGTGCTCCCCAGTCGCAACCCATTTGCTCAAACCAGTTAGGACACCTCCATGTGACTTTACAATTCCAATATTTTTCTTTTAACTCACAAGCACTGACATACTCACCTAAATAAAAAGAATATTTTCCACAAATCGGCTCATAAGAAGTTTTGCCTTGGGAACAATTTTCCGTAACCTTAGTACCTTTAAAAGCATCCTCAACTGTCGCATCCGTATTGGCAAAATTAGGAGATATAGAAACTAAAACTCTATCATTGGCGTATAATTCAGCAATATTACGCCATTCATTATTTTTTGCATCCATTATTAGAGAGAGAGGCGGATTATTTGCATCGGTAATACGAGGAATCGGAATCATGTTACCTTTATCGTCTAAATTAGACTTGCCCGGTCTTGTACTTTCAGTAAATTGTACATTATCCTTTGGTACATAAGCTAAACACAAACTAACCTGACCGACCACTTGTAAATTCACCGGTTGATTGTTCTCTACTAGCACCTGAGTATTTAACCATTCACCGTAACGATTAGGATCAGGAATAAGCTGAGTCGTGCCGTCGGGCAACATCTTAGAAGTGTTTACATAATTAGCATTAGCATTAAGGGTTATAGTACCGGTTATTGAATCTGAACCTCCTTTACCGTCCGGAGCATATCTCATGTAGCAGCCGTCACCGACTTTTACTGCTCCTATCATACCAAGTGCTGCAAAAATAAAGCAAACTAACGTTGCTACTATAGCGAGTACTCCTAAAACTTTTAATAAGTTACTCTGCATATTCTATTATTTACCTCCACCCGTCAATAAGGCGTCTTTAGCACTACTACCTCCTTCTGTAGCAAGTGCATCATCTCCTTTCTGTCCTTCTTGGCGTTTACCTCCAACATCCAGCTTATCTCCTACCGGAGGCTTACCTTGTGAAGCCATGGCCGCATCCTTAAGGAAAGCTGCTCCTTTCTTTACTAAATCAACGATTTTAGTTGGACTTGCCGTTACTGCATCCATATTAGGACCATTAGTTAAATCAGAAGCAAATCGCCCTATAGATTTAGAGAAGTAATAAAAAATAACCGAAAATACTAATACGCACAAAAGTTCTGCTAAAATAGATACAACATCTTTAACAATTGATTTTATTGGGAAAAGTATCAATAAATGCTCTTCCCAACCTTCACCTGCATAATATTGTAACATTTTATATCCAAAACTTTCCTGACATTTATCTGCTCCGCCGTTAGGTAGCCTTAACTCAAAAGTGCTAAATCTAATATCCCCTTTTTCATAATCATATCTAAGAAATTCGCAATTTTTAAATATTGCAGAATCATACATAGTTATTAATAAAGCTATAAAACCTGCTACTACTGCCGGCTGCAATGCACATGAAATACATACTTTTAACCACCCGTCAAAATAAGCTTTTGTACGAGTAAATAGAGCCATAGGAATGAATATAGGAGAAATATATGTCATAACGTAAATAGTAATCATGCAAACTAAATAATGCGTAATAAAATATAAAAGTATAGATAAAAATATTACAGAAAATACTAGACCTGCTGCAAGTATAATAACGTTTCCAGCCATAAAGAATCCAAACATAACAGCAAAAAATCTAAGTGCTCCTGCTTTACTTAAATCTTTCGGTCTGTCTTTTTTGCCGTCAGGATCAAAATTAGGTATAGGTGTATTATTACCACCGGGACCATTACCGACTGAATTCCCTAAAACTCCATTCGTATCTATATTATAAAGTAAATCCAAGCCAAGATAATAACCTATACGGCAATCAATTGCATCCCATAAACCGTAAAATTTATAACCGTCCTTATACTTTGAATTATCAAATTGACATAATCCTCTAGAACCTGCTGCATTAAATATCATCTGTGCAAAGTCCGGTGCTGCTCCCGTCAAAAGAGGTAATCCATATTTTAACATACCGTTTTCTTTTGTCGGCTGACCGCCGCTAAAATCTAAAGGTCCAAGACCGATAGAAAAATAAGCAACAAATAAGAACTTTATTACAAAAAGAGCTATTTTTTCAGTACTTGCATATTCTTTATTTAGAGCCATATTAAAGGCAAAAAACATAGTATAAAGAATTAATGCCGCACCTATAATTCTCTTTAAATAACCTTGAAACGTAGAAAAAGCAGCAAGATTAGTTATTCTAGAATTTTGATCTTGAGAGCTACAACCATTTCCGGCAAAAAATATTTTATTAAGCGTTTCGCTCAAACATTGAACTGCAAGACCGGAAAAATTAATTAACGATTGACTATAATTTGCTCCCGTACAGCAACTTTTTCCTATATTACAATTTTCATCATCAGGCGGAGTAGGCAGCGGAGTAGCACTTAAAGATTTACATGCTACCGGCATCGGTCCTCTTGACGTAGGCATAACTAAACATAGATCATTATCCCATTTTTTAACCGTTAAAACGATATTCTTTAATACAGGATTTGCTCCAAGATCAGGATTATTATCAGTACTTAAATCACTAATTTTCTTAGAGTCCCCTTCATTTAAATTATATATGGTGCAAGGGCTACTATTACCTTCTATATTTTTAAAACAAAACGTTATACTAGACGCAGCTGAGTTACAATTACCTCTCGGATCTTTCATATCAATATTACGAATTATATAGCCATATGCCGTGTCCGTTTCTAAATACCCATCTGAAGTAGTCGGTAAACTAGAACATGATTCTCCAAAGCCGGCAAAGCTAGCTAAGCTTACAGACACTATACAAACTATAATAAATATCTTTAAGGTTTTAAGAGTTTTCATTAGAACTATTATCTTTTTTTTCTGTTACTACGCCGCTTTTTACTAACTCATCCCATGTCTTTTCAGCATTTGTACGTCGTTCTGATACTTCTCCTCCTTCTTGTTCTCTTACTCTTCCTCCGCCGCTTGCTACTAATTCGTTCCATGCTTTCTCTACTTCTGCACGTTTATCCCGAATCTCTGCATTTTCCCGTATTTGCTTTACTCCTGCCGGATTTTCATGTTCCTTTAAGTTAAAACTATAATCAATTACTCCTGTACCTTTACTTGTGCTGTCAACTTTTTCTTGTGGAGCTGCATTATCAACTTTTTCCTGTGGAGGCGGAGTATTATCAATCTCTTTTTTACTTTCTTGATTATTATCTCTTATGATTTTTCCAACACTTTCAGTTTCAATATTACTTTGCGGTGCAGGTGTAGAAATAGAAGTTCTAATACTAGCAGGCGGTGGTAAAACAGCTTCTGGAGGAGCAGGAGGAGAAGTAACAACATCTGATCTTGCTTCACTACTTACTGTTTTTGGGCTAGAAGTTGCTACAGAAGACGAAGCTGTCGGTGTTGTTACCGTAGGTGCCGACGTACCTCCACTTGCAGCAATATTATCATTTGGCCCTCCGCCTCCGCTCGTAGCAATATTATCACTTACTCCTCCACCTTGACCAGCTTTTAAATCACCAACTCCTCCTCTACTTGCTATCTGATCTACTCCCTTAGTTGCCGCACCCGCAGCAGCAAGGACTGCCATACCTGCCTTAAATATTGCTTGCGGTTTTATAGCAACATTATTAAGAGCTACTCCTTCCGTCATATCTGCAGCAAATTCAGCTAGCTGGCTACTAAAATTATACATCAAATATAATGTAAAACATGCCGTAACTAACGCAAGTAAAATATTTTTAATTTTCTCAAAAAGCACTTTTGGAGACATAAAAAACATTCCAGGCCCCAAAACTACTCCCGATAAAAACTGGAATTTAGCAAGAAATTTATCAGTAGGGGTATCTCCCGGTTTACTATCGACGATTTCACTTACACTATCTTTTGTAAAATTAAATGCCGTGGTAATCGGGTTATTTAACATATAACCTAAACTATTTTGACAGCTTTCTACAGCATCTTTATCAGGATATTTTGATGGATTATCCCAATCATTATCAATATAAAATATCAAAACATCACGACTTAAAGTACTGCCGCTCTGTGCAAGATTTTCTATACTATTGTGAATTAACTTGCTCTTATACTGACATTTACCGTAGAAACCATAATCATATACCGAAAACATCGTAATCATAAAAGTAACTACCACCATAGGCTGTAGCAAGAACGAAATCATCAGCTTAACCCAGCTGTCAAAATAATTTCTTGTATATGTGAATAAAAACATAGGTACAAAAAGAGGAGCTAAAATACCGAGTATTACTATAGATATCATACACATAATCGTTGCATTAACCATAAAGGCAGCAACCGAAATCACAAGTAACGGATAAGAAAGAGCGAGTGACACTAACATCATATTACCGGAGATTATCGCCGGAATTAGCAAATAAATATATGGTGGAGCACTAAAACTAAAGAAATCAAAATTTAAAAAATCATGGCTTCGATAAGCATTTTCGACAAGTAACGTAGATAATATATCAAGCCCTAAATAATGAGCTACCCTACAATCTAACGCATCCCATAATGCAATATAAGAAACGGTACCATCATAAGAAAGATTGTTAAATTTACATAAACCGGACGGAGCAGCATTCATAACCCAACTTGCTAAACCGTTTATACCGTCAAGTAAGAAAGGAAACGCCCACTGAATCATACCGTCTAGTCGGTCATACGGAGAGCCATTACCAGGAGTTATATTAATTCCTATTGAAAAATAAGTTACGAATATCATTTTCAATATAAAATTTATATACTCACTTTTTGGCGGTACTTCACCTGCAAGTAATAGTTTAAAGCCAAAAAACATAACATATAAAGTTAGAAAAGCCGTAACTATTTTATACATTCCTACTTGGAACTGAAATAATGCACTATCTTGCCTTGAAGCCAAATTAACCACTTGTTCTACATTATCAAAACTACAAACATCTTTACTAATTAGTAATCTAGCAATCATTTGCCTCATACATTCTATAAGAGGAGAAGTCATGACTACTGCAGTTTTTGAAGCATTATAAGCTTTTTGATAACATCCGCCGCCTGCTGCACTACAGGAAACTAAAGCTAAAGGATCGGTAGGCGTTTCCTTAGGATCCTGAATAAAATCCTTATCTGCTACATCCATAAAACTATTATACATGGACTTCGGAAACGGCTCTTTCATATATTTACAGCCGACGGGAACGTCTCCTGTAAAACCCTTTGTTGAAACACATATTCTATCTTTATCTTGAATAACTTTCCAATATATTACAGGGAAGCCTACATCAAATGCAAAACCGTCATCACCGGGCTTACCACTATATGGAATGTGATATTCCTTTTTTTTATTTTCCCACGCTTTCTTTATATCATCCCAAGGGTCGCCCCCTGTTAAGACGGCTTTAGCAATAGCAAGTGCCGATTCAGCAACAGATTTTGCCCGAGATACAATTAATTTAGCATTATTACATAAAGCAAAGCGTAATTCTGGATTTTTAGGATCAATTCTGTTTTCACGAGTACATTGACCTCCGGGGAAATTTCCAAAATTACTATCGTTAAATAAATCACTATCGTTTATTTTAAGCTTTAAAAACGTATTCATGTATAAAACGGGAGAGACAAGATTCATTACCGCAAAAGTAAAGAACGGAGCAACAACACATGTATGAGAAAATTCAGTACGCAGCAAATCGCCTACGCCTTGGGTTTCACAAGTTAAGCCACTCAAAATATCTACAATGCTATCAAGAGTATCCTTGGCATGGGTTTTAGTAACTAGCCCTAAATTTAGGGCAAAGCTTAATACTAATGTTATAAGTATACTACGAGGAAATAATTTCATGACTAGTTACTTACCTCGTATGAGATAGTTTTTAACGTCATTGCGAGGAAAAATTGAAAATTTTGACGAAGCAATCCAGTAAAAAATTCTAATTTACAGAATTTTTTTATTACTTTTTCTGGATTGCCACGCAGTCTACGCCTGCTCGCAATGACGACTCGGTATCCATTAAATCTATAATGTTTTAACTGCTTCATAAAATATAGGTAACCACTTATCCGGATCATTGCCGTATTTCTCTCTAATTTGATCGAGCAATATTACAGTCTCAACTCTGCCGGATAAAACACTAATTATATTATTCATACCGTCTAAGTTAACTTTAGCAACTACGGCATCTATTCCTTGTTTTATTAAAAAATAACGTGTAGTAGGGTCGGTAGTTTTAATTAAAATATATTCTCGCTGACTTAACATAAATGCACTACGATAAATATCCGTAGCTTTCAAATTAGGTAAAAAAATCTGCGTAGCTGTTTGTTGAATCAATGTATCACTAATTCTACTTTTTGCAGCATCTTCAACACTTTGCGTAGCAAATATAACAAAAGTATTTAATTTTCTCAACACTTTTAACCAATCTTTGATCTTAGGTGCAAATACCGGATTATCGATTAAAGCCCATGCTTCATCAAGTACTATCATAGTTTTCTGCCCATCTAAAGAGATATTAATGCGATGGAAAACATATAACAATACCGGTGCAAGGCTTACAGGGTCTTTAAGTAATTCAGTCATATCAAACCCGAATACCCTTGCTTTTTGTAAATCAATATCATCTACTTCATTGTCAAATATCTTAGCATGTGAACCTTTACCAACCCACATTGCAATCCTACTTGCCAAACTATTTGGTGTATCAATACCAAGAAATGCTATAACATTACTAAGCTTTCTGTCTTTTTTCTCTAATCTAAAATTACCACTTATTGCTTGAGATAAGATTTTATTATCTTGTGCAGTTAAACTTTCACCGTTAGAAGTTACAAGTACACGAAGCCACTCTAAAATAAATGTTCTATTCTCACTAGTATCTTCAAGCTGCAAGGGATTAAAATTACATTTTAATCCCGGATCAATTACCGTATAAACTCCGTTTAAAGCACGTATAAATATTTCTGCTCCTCGATCTTTATCAAAAAAGAACATACGAGGTTTGAATTTTTGTGCTTCCGCACATAAAAAATTCATAAGAACTGTTTTACCGGCACCAGTTGGACCGATAATTAGAGTATGTCCAACATCCCTTACATGGAAATTAAAATAAAACGGCGTACCTGAAGTAGTATCAAGTACTGTGACATATTCTCCCCAATGGTTATCTCTAATTTTACCGAGCGGATAATTATGTTGTGAGGCAAAGCTAGCCATATTAAGAGTATTTATAGTGGATTTACGTACTATATAATCCATATTTCCCGGCAACTGTCCCCAATAGCTAGGTTCCATGTTAACTTTTTCTCTAACCGGCTGAATTCCTGAATTAGAAAGCTCAACTGCTGCCATTGATAATATATCTTCCAAAGCTTTAATATTATTCGCGGAACATAAAAGCGATAAATGATGCTCACCGAAACCGATATCACCGCTAGTGGCCATATCAAGGGCCGTATTAATTTCAGCAATTTGCGAAGTAGCTTTATCACCGGATTGTATCATTCTATTTTGCTGTAATTGCATTTTACCGATCGCTATGGTTCTATTAGCAAAGACAAAGCTTTGAGTCATGACAAATTCAAAAGGCATTTGCAGGAATCCGTCAAAAATTCCTGCCGAAGTATTAGGCCCGTATTCAAGTATACTGATCATTCCGGCATATTTTTTGCCAAGCGGACTTCTTGCTTCAATAGTACGAGAATCAAAAAATAAGCGATGAGTCGGTAAATATTCGTCAATAGTACCACGCGGTAATGCTATAGGACCCGGTGAATCGCCGCAATTGATTAAAGATGAAAGGAATTCTAAAATTTCACAATAACTACCTGACTGCGTTTGACGAACTCCAAGTAATCTTGCTCCGTAACTTCTGAATGTATTAACCACTCTAGTTGACATTTCTTGAAGATTTTCTTTCATCTCTTTCATGTCATTTTCCCAAGCGGTTTTATTAGATTTTTGTCTAAGCTTCTTTAGAAAATACTCAACTATAGCAGCACCGCCGGTATCAGGCTTATATAAAATACTAACATATAATTCGTTAAAAAATGACCTAGCACCCGCATGTCTCTTACGCCATTCCGCACCTAAATAAGTAATAAAATCATTAGGTACTTTTACGGTAGGATCATAAGTAAATTCCGTATCGTCAAATATTACTGCTTTACGTCTTCTAATAGTATGGAAATACATAACGATATTTCCCGAAGCCATATTTTTAAGTAAGGCATTTCTGATATTCTTTTTAATGTCTAAATCTTCATCATCAGCAGTTTCAAAAGAAAATCCGTTTATTTTAATAACTTGTAATAAAGAATTATCTTTTGTTAAAATAGTATTACTATCCCAATGACATTTATAAGGAATAAAATGCGAAGTTGGTCTTTCTTGTTTAGACCTTAATTCCTTAGCTGCTCTAGTTCTAAATAACTTCATTACCTCACCTAATTTAACTATTTTGATTTATTTTGTCATTGCGAGAAGAGGCGAGGCCTCGACGCGGCAATCTCAGAAATTTTATACTGTCAGCCTACGGCTGCTCTCAAGGCATTGTTGCGTAGACCGGTAAAACCTACTGTATCATCTAGTTCGCTTGACCACGGGGGCCATAAAAACAATAAAAAATACTAATAATTTTAGTATTTTTAACTGGATCCCGTGGTCAAGCCACGGGATGAGACAGAGGTAAAACTGATCTACGCAACAACAACTGCTTGCAATGACGGTTTAGCATCCACGCGAGAATAACATAAAACTCAAATATTATACGAATTTGCTCCGTAGTAAAATTTATTAGGACATTGGCTAGTTCTTGACATTTTATTTAAATATAGCTCTATGAATCTCGGTTCTTTAAAACATATAATATAAGCTACCAAATGCAAAGCAGCTGCAATGAATAAAATCATAATGCCGTTATTCCAAATAAATACTATCATCGTCATTATCATATTTAATGCAGCAAACTTAATACTTACTCCAAATATCATCGGCGGTCTAGTTAACCCTACAAATAAAAGATCAGATGCTAATGCTCCTGCCATAAAAAACCTCTATTAATTTATATTAATATCAAACATAGTTGACAATATTGAATTCGGTACTTCACTATTCACAAAATGTACGTAACCGTTATTATTTTCAAGTGTATTAACTGCTATCTTAATTAATTCTTCTTCGATGAAATTATTACTATCATCTAACATTGATTTTAATAAGTTAATATCTCGTATTTTTATATTATACGGAAATATCTCTAATACCTGTAATATCTCATATGGCAATATTAAATGTTCCGCACTTAATGCAGAAGCAATTGTTGCTACCGTTAAGTTAACATTTAATAAATGCGTTTTTTCCTGATCATCATTAGCAAATGGTGCTATCACGGGTATAATATTATTATCTTCAAAATTTAATAAAATTTCCGGATTAATCATAATAGGTTCACTTAAAAAACCAATATTTATAACATCATGATTTACAATTTTTCGGTGAGATAATTTTGACTTTTTTGCTTGCAGTAAATTAGCATCCTTACCTGAAATACCAACTGCACAACAACCTATACTACTTAACTTTGTTACTATAAGCTTGTTAACGTAACTAGATAAAATTTCCATAATAATAGGATTATTTAGAGAACTATAGTTGCTTATTTTACTAATTTTCTGACTAAAATTTTCATCTATTTGTGATATTAAAGACGAACTTCGTAAATCAATATGATCATGTACTATATATATTTTAGCACCGCACATCTCAAGCAATCTAACAGATTCAATAAAAGCCGTAAATAATTTATCGTCAATAATAATAGCAGCAGGTAATTTTAGAACTATTGCTTGATTCTTCAGCTCACTACTACACTTTATTATATTCTTAATTATAGCAATGTTATTTAATGAAGAAATACTATCTACCTCTTTACCTTTGAGGTTTGATGCATTTTGCCAAACTAGCCTTAAGTTCTCTTGCACCTTCTTTACTCCTACTACTTACATACATAACATTACATGAGTAGTTTAAAGTTGCAAGAAAATTCTGTGCTTCATCGTTAAGGTTTTTACGATCCGTAACTTTATCGGATTTTGTGAAAATAATTTGAAATTCTCTTTTATTTGCAAGTAATAGCTCTGCTACTTTCTTATCGTTTTCTTTTATACCTCTTCTTGAATCAATCAATAAGTTAACTAACCTTAAATTATAACTATTTCGTAAATAATAACTAATTAACACTTCCCACTGTTCTTTGACTGATATAGGAACATTAGCAAAACCATAACCGGGAAGGTCAACTATAATAAGTTTATCTGCAAGGTTAAAAAAATTGATTTGCTTAGTACGTCCAGGAGTATTAGAAACTTTAGCAAGATTTTTATTATTACATATCGTATTTATTAGGCTTGATTTGCCGACATTTGACTTACCGACAAAAGCAATTTCTGGTAATAAAAAATTGGGGATTTGATTTATATTCATAGCACCAGCTACAAATTTAGCTTGATGACGAAAAAGCTTACTGCCATCAGTCGATTTTGTATGCACTATTTTCTGAGTAGTCATAATTTGCTTTCGTATTTGATGTAATTAGGCATTGCCCGAGTGAATATCGAGTCGTCATTGCGAGGAAATTAGGTAGTAATTGTACGTACGCAATCTAGTAAAAAATTCTGATTTACAGAATTTTTTTTATTATTTTTCTTGGTTGCCATGCAAGTACTACGACTGCTCGCAAAGAATTGTTGCGTGGATACCGATGTCATTCCTGCTTCCGCAGGAATCCAGAAAATAGTATAAATACAGCAAATTTTTTGAAATTAAAAGCTCGATTTATCTCGCTTTATGCTGGATTCCCGCCTACGCGGGAATGACATAAAGAGCATTTACCAGTCCACACAGTCAATGCTTTCTCATAAAGACAGGAAAACCAAACCATGCAACAACACTGATTTAGGAATGGCATCAGCAGACTTCAATAACTCTATAAATGGGTTAGAATGACATTAAAAAAATATGGTAGCGGGGGCTGGATTTGAACCAACGACCTTCAGGTTATGAGCCTGACGAGCTACCGAGCTGCTCCACCCCGCAATAATTGAGAATTGACGATTTATCTGTGTTATATTGTGATTTAGTCCAATACTATGCGAATATTGCTAGTGTCATTCTTGCATAGATACCGAGTAATCATTGCGAGCATCCATAGGCTGCGTGGCAATCTCATGAAATAATAATAAACTCCTGAGATTGCGGACGTACAATTGCTATGCAATTTCCGTAGCTCAGACGACCTTCAGTATCCACAAACAAAGCTTAACTAGCTTCTTTCTTACCACCGAAAGAAAGACCTGAGAATCTTTTATTGAAATCACTAACACTTTTGTTCGATTGATTTACTACATTTCCGGAATCTTTATTCCATGCTGGATGCTTTCTAAAATCAACATCCATTAAAATTTCACCTGTAGGATGAGTAGACATTGTTTCAAAAACATCGCTTCCTACTTTAATCAAAAACTTTTTATATTCTGGATGTATACCGCTTTTCATAATGATTTTGCCGTTTTAGTCTGAATTATTTTTTTCTTAATAGCTCTAGCGTTACTTGATAAAACATTATCATCGGCTTTTAGAATATACGCATCAAAACCGCCGGCTTTTTCCACTGAACTAATACATCTAGCATTAACCGATAATCTATATTCTCCAGCTGTTATATCACTTGTAAACTTAACTGACCTTAAATTAGGCTCAAAACGTCTTCTAGTTTTACGTTGAGAATGTGATACATTGTTGCCGTATAAAACACCCACACCTGTGAGTTCGCACTTACGTGACATAAGCTAAATACCTTAAAACTTATAAATATACAATAGATAAAAAATATAAAGTAATACTCCCCTAGTGTCAAGAGCTAATCATTTACGGTACCGTTTTTTATTTATCAACATTTAAATATACTTTATATTTGCTTAGCTTTATCTAATTATTATATTGTTATTTAGATTAAACTAATAGTTTGTACTAAGCTTTATGTGGAAAATACAAAATTTAATTAATGTATTTTATTGGACTTCTATTGGACTTCGCTATTTTGTGGAGGAAAATCATTCATGATAATAAATTTAATAATTTTAGCCATATTATTAAATTTATTATTATACAATAATACTGACAAATGGATTATTAAACAAAAAATTTTTGCATTTATTACCTTAACTATAAGCAATATTCTTTTTTATAACTTTAACTTCTTTAAAACTTTTTCTAATACAAAATATATTTATTTTATTTCTTTTTTTATAACATTTATTATATTTGCTATGTTATATTATATAATACTTATGTTTATTTATTCAATTTCTGAAATAAAAATTAAATCAGTGATTAAATATAATAATAAGGAGTAATATTTATTCCTTACCGCTTAACTCTAGAGGCCCTCTTCTTGCAGCAGTAATTGCTGAGGGTGATTTTAAAAAATCTTTCTTATGCCCAGACATATTTATACCTCCTATATATTAATTAGGCAGGCATAAGTATAATTACAACTTTTAATTAAATCAAGGGTTATTTAATTAACTTTTAGGGGTTGTTAAAGTGAATAAGAGATATTGGCAATCATTTACGGTCCGTTTAGTGAAGAAATAAAGATAGGTACGATGTATTTATATATGAAATAGGCACAAGCCAAGCCTAACATAGTACCGATAACAATTATACGGAATTTTGCAGGACTAAAAATTAAAATAACTATTCCAAGAATAATTACTATTTTTATTATATCATCTGTCGTATAAGAGCTAGAGTTTATAGCATAAACATTTGGTTTATACCTAGAAATATTATTATACATAATAAGTTCTTAAACATTTTATACCTCTATAGGACCGGTAGTTAATCCATTTATAAATTGTTTTAAATAAGGATTATCACTATTACGCATTTCATCTTTACTACCGTACCATTTAATTTTTCCTTGATAAATCATAGCTACTTCTTTAGCTATTTTTTCGGCACTAATCATATCATGAGTTATAGTAATCGTAGTTGCCCCTAACTCTTCTTGGATTTTTATAATTAATTCGTTGATAACATTTGCCATTATAGGATCAAGCCCTGTGGTCGGTTCATCAAGAAATAAAATCGACGGTGTACTACAAATAGCCCTAGCAAGGGCTACTCTTTTTTGCATTCCACCCGATAATTCGGAAGGGTAAAGATCAAGTATTCTAGGAGATAATCCAACGGAATTCAGCTTTGCACCGGCAAGGTCGTTTTTTTCTTTCTTAGATAATTTTTTAGTCTCGAAAGTAATATTATCACGTATATTTAAGGAGTCAAATAATGCTCCGCCTTGAAATAAAAAGCCTATACCGTCCATAATCTCAAATTTTTGTTTACTTGAGATATCTTGGATTTCTACATTATCAATAAAAATTTTACCTTTATCAGGTTTAATTAGTCCTACTATATTTTTAATTAGAACCGATTTGCCACTACCGGAACCGCCTAAAATAACTAATGAACTGCCCTTTTTTACATCCAAATCTATTCCGTCTAACACCTTATGATTAGCAAATGATTTATATAATGACCGAATTTTAATTTTAAATTCTTCCTTTGTACTCATATTTTATACTTTAAAAAATAATTCGGTTATTAAATAATTACTGATTAAGATAAGGATAGAAGAATTTACTACTGCCGAGGTAGTAGCTCTTCCCACTCCCTTAGCCCCTTTACCTGAATAATAGCCGCTATAACAACTTATTATAGAAATAATAAACCCAAAAACTCCCGCTTTAACAAGACCGGAAATTACGTCAATCGGTTCTAAATACTGAAAAGTACTGGTTAAATAAGCCGTGCTATTAAAATCAAGTTTATATACCCCTACCAAATAACCGCCCATAACACCAATTATATCACCGATTAAAACAAGACAAGGCATTGTAATAATAGCTGCTATTACTCTTGGAAAAACTAAATATTTAATAGGATCAGTAGATAAAGTATATAAAGCATCTACCTGCTCCGTTACTCTCATCGTAGCTATTTCGGCGGCGATTGATGCCCCGACTCTTCCAGCTACCATTAGTCCGGCTAAGACAGGTCCAAGCTCTCTAGTCAGCGATAATACTACTACCGTTGCAATGGAACTTTCAGCCGAGAAACGAGAAAAGCCTGTATAGCTCTGTAATGCAAGTACCGCACCTGAGAAAAAAGTCGTCATCGCAACAACCGGAAGCGAGTGAAACCCGATAAATAATAATTGTCTGATGATTAAACTCAAATATAAAGGCAGTCTTATGATACTGCTAACGGCAGCAAAGCTAAATAGAGAAAAACTACCTACACTTTGTGCAAACTTTATAGTACGTTTACCGACCGAATTAGCTATATTTAATAACATTTGTGTATATTTTTTTGTTTTATAATTATTATCTAAATCGTCATGAACAGGCATTGCTGCGCGGACCGGTAAAACTTACTCAATGTCATCCCCGCGTAGGCGGGGATCCAGAAAAATAACTTCAAATATCGATATGGGAGTTATTTATTTAAAAAATAAACCTAAAAAAACAAGTTTTTTGTCGGTTTTACTGGATTCCCGCTTTCGCGGGAATGACATAGAGTAGGTTTTTCGATCCATGCAACAAGGCTTTCAGTCGCTTAGCTCATGACGATTACTTATAAATTCTTTTATACCTACTACCGAGACTAGTCAATACCTCATACCCGATAGTACCTATAATAATCGCTATTTTATCGGGCGTGCAATAATTTCCGATAATTTCCGCTTCCTGCCCTAGAAAAATATCAAGCGGTGGTAGATCGGTAACATCGATATTTATCAAATCCATCGATATTCGCCCTACTATAGGAACGCTGCGACCATTAATAAATACTTCGCCTTGATTACTAAAATTACGACTAAACCCATCGGCATAACCAAGCGGTAACGTTGCAATAATACTATCACGCTTAGTTGTAAAAGTCATATTATAACCGATATGGCTATCTAGTGTCAAATTCTGTAAATGAATTATAGGAGCTTTTAAGGTTACGGGATTTTTCATTACAGGATTAAGCCCATATAAAGCAGCGCCTGGTCTTGCTAAATCAAAATGATAATCTTGTCCTAAAAATATGCCGCCGGAATTAGCAAGGCTTGCTTTAACGTTTGGGAAATATTGTAAATAAGTTTTAAATCTGTTTAATTGCTCTAGATTATAAGGATTATCTATTTCCTCGGATATAGCTAGATGGCTTATAATATATTGTAAATCCAGCCCTTTTAACAAATCACGATCATTAATTAGCTGCTCTATTTCATCAGAGCTTAAGCCAAAACGATTAATCCCCGTATTGAAATGTAAATAACAAGGCAATAATTGGTTTTTCAAATTACTAAATTTTTGCCAAATTTCTATTTGTTTTAAATTATTTAGAACAGGGGTTAAATTATATTCTATAAGCTCTAAAGCATCATGTTCAAAAACGCCGTTAAGAACTAAAATATTTACATCATTATCTAGTGCTTTGGGCGTTGTTGCATGGCTCACTTCCTTCTCTGTCATCCCACGACTTGATCGCGGGATCCAGTCTTTTTTAATTTTTTTCTGGATACCATGGTCAAGCCACGGTATGACACCGAGCGGGTTTTTTGAGCCATGCCACGAAGCTAGAGCTTTACGTAAATTCACTCCTTCTTCACTTGAGGCCACAAAAAAATGCCTACAATTTTCTTCTATTAAAGCTTTAGAAATTTGCACTGCTCCAAGACCGTAACCGTTAGCTTTAACGGCAGCACCGACTAATGAGGTTTTGCAAATATCTCGTAATAAAAGATAATTACTTTTTATTGCAGATAGATTTATTTCTAGAGTACACAAGCTCATAGTATATTTCTTAACTCTTTTACGGTAATTGGCATTACCGGTATTATATGAAATTTTGGAGGTAAGTCACCTACTTCTATAGTATCGGTAACAAAAATATTATCTATTACCGAATTTTCAATTTTATCTTTAGAAGCGGCAGCAAGCACAGCATGAGTTATAAAAGCACTAACCGATAAAGCCGAATGTTCTTTTAAAAATCTTGCTGCTTTTACGATTGTTTTGCCGCTATCTATAATATCATCAATTAATATGCAATTTTTGCCCTCTACACTACCTATTATTGATATCATCTCGCAATTATTATTTATATCCCTTTCTTTGTTTATATAAGCTGAACCTATATTTAATAAATTACTAATTTTTTGAACTCGATTGATACTTCCTTTATCAGGTGCAACTATAACGAAATTGCTATAAGTTCTTAAAAACGGGATATATAAATTTATAGTTTCAAGATTAGAAATAGGAATATTAAAAAATTTCTCTATTTTATCGGAATGTAAATCAATAGTAATTACATGGTTTACTCCGAGCTTCTCTAAAAAATCTGCTATTAACTTAGCAGGAATTATATTTTGAGAATTTATATTATGGGAGTGTTGAGATATGAGTAGTAAGAGGTTATAATGGAAGCGTTGAGAGATAA
>NZ_JWSW01000002.1:0-7330 GCF_000828125.2 Rickettsia asembonensis
TCAACACTCCTTAATATTTAATGCTATAGCTAAGTGAGATGCAAGTAACTTATTACTACTGCCTGCTAGGATTTTCATGTGAGTGATTTATGTTGTTTGACGCTATTAGCAAACGGACTTTGTTGCGTGGATATTGATGTCATTCCCGCGAAAGCGGGAATCCAGTTAAAAATAGTATTTTTATTGTTTCCTAGATACCGTGGTCAAGCCACGGTATAACACAGAAAAGGGCTGGATTCCTGCTTTCGCAGAAATGACATCGGGTCATTAAGAACGACTTTCTAATTTTTGTATTAGTGCCTCAAAGCCTTGATTTTTTAAAGTATCGGTAAACTCGTCTTGTTGAGCCCCAATAAGACTTACACCTTCCGTAATTATATCAGAAACTTTAAAAACATCTTTTCCGTTCCCTTTCATTTCACGTACAAGATATTCTACTTTAATAGGGTCTTGCTCTTTATTACTAACGATATTCATAGCAACCATAAAATCGGTCGAGCTTAAAGGACGAACTCCTACTATTTTAGGCTGTTCACCTTTATAATCTTTTATTAAATCAGTATAAGATTTAGTAACATATTTAGAGTAAACTTTGATGAATTCCTGAACCTGTCCACCTGATAAAGTTTTTATCCCATTTCTGCCTAATGTATACTTAGCCATCCAATCAAAATCTAGGTTCTGAGACATTAACTCACGTGCTTTAGCAATTTTTACTCGCTCAGATAGCTTACTATCATTTAATATACTAGAAGCTTCATCTACTAAATTAGTAACGTAATCATTCAAACCAGCAGGCACTTTCTCGCTAGAATAAGCGAAAAACGTCATAACTAATAAAAATAAACCTGTAATAATTTTTTGCATATAATCCTCGTTAATTTAATTAATTCTTGGGTTTAGGACATTTAAAATTTTCAGGATATTGAACCGATGCTTCACGAGCACGATGTAATGCTGATCTAATAGCCACATAAGGATCGGTAGAATTCTTCATCACATAATCACTAAACGGTAATACAACATATCGATCGTTTATTTTACTAACTGCTAGTACTCCTAAATCAAAATCATTATGAGTGTAGTACATTAATGGATTAAGAGCATAATTAGTAATTACCGAATCCGTCATATCTCTTGCGTTAGTATTACCGATTATCGGCAATACTAAATAAGGACCTGGGGCAACTCCATAATGTGCCAGGGTACTGCCGAAAGTTTGACGTTCAGACGGCAAACCTACTTTACCTGCTACGTCAAATAAACCTCCTATGCCAAGCGTCGTGTTAATGAGAAACCGCCAAACGCTTTTCATAGTTTTATCGTAATTTAACTGAAGCCCGTAATTTACCGCCGTAAGCGGTGTATCAACATTACTGACAAAACTATTAACACGTGCTTTTACGTAATCATTCGTGATATTCTTATAACCTATTGCTAAAGGACGCAATATTATATAATCTAGTACAGAATTAAATGCAAACACTTTACGGTTAAATTTTTCGTATGGATCGTAAACTTCTAAGCAACCGTTTTCATTTCTTCCACCATTATAGTTATATATGTCATTATCAACATATTCAAGATCAGCTCTTGCGAATAATGAGCATAGTATAATAGATAGTATAATTAAAATTCTCATTGATTTATGTTATTTCTTACAAACAATAATACTATATTTATTGTTTTCCGCTAGTATTATTTCTTCCGAAGTTAATATAGTAAAATTATTTTTTTGTAAAAAATTATTTATTTCATTCAAGTTAAAAATAAATTCTTTGCGTTTTACTGAAAATTGTGTCTTTGCGGCGTTCGGTAAACAAAGAGCAAAATGCCCTTGTTCACTAAGAGATGAGTATATTAAATTAAAATATTCTATTAAATTGTTAGTAAACGATAATCCGCAAAAACTAAAAATAATATCAAATTTATTAGAGTTTTGTTTTAAAAATTCATTGATAGCAATATTATATATTTGATCGTAAATTTTAGTGTTTGGGTAATATGTTTCTTGTAAATCATTCATTAAAGTAGAAATTTCTACACCGGTTAAAGTAAAACTTTCCAGAAAACGTTTTTGTATTTCATAACCTACCAGCCCTATATTACTTCCAAGTTCCAAAATAGAATAATTATCCGGTAAATCAGATATCTGCTTGAGTGTATCATTAACAAACCTATACGGGAGATGGATATTTTTATCGTTATTAAAAATAGTAGGATAATATTGTGCAGTTAAATCACGATATTTTCCCCAAATTTCCTCCGGTATTTCAGTAATATCCTTATAATTTTTCAAAAAATTTATAAATATAGCTTTATATTTTTCATTAGATTTTTCTAAATATTCTATAGCTTGTCTGTAATTATTTTTTAAAAAATAAACCCACCCGAGTTGATAATATACTTTAGAATCATTAGGATTAAAAAATTTATCGACTAGTTTAAACCTAAGAAATGCATCATTTAAATTACCTCTATATAAATGATCAAGTCCAAGCTGATAATTAGTTTCGGCTAAATGAGAGAATTTATATTTACAATCACTTATATAATTTTTAAATTCTAAAATTTTATTCTTAATAAAATTCGGTATATTTATTATAGTTAAGCAATAATGTTTGATTTTGTCTTTTATTTTACCGAACATAGTTTAATTACTAAATTAATATTACTTACTATAATAAAGCATATCTTGATAAATTTTTAAATAAAATAATAATTTTACTTGTAAATTAATGGAATTGAAGCTAGGATGTACATGTTATAAGTACATCCATAGGTAGCTCATGAACTCAATTAGCGGCACTTCATTTAGAAAAAACTTAAGCTCTGTACTAAATACCGTAGAAAACGATCATGTCCCTTATCTTATTAAAAGAAAGAATCATAAGAATATTATTCTTTTAACCGAAGAAGAATATGAATCTACAAAAGAAACATTATATTTATTATCTAATCCGGCTAATGCTAATCGAATAAAAAAATCTATCGAACAAGCAAAAAGAGGAGAATTTGCTAAAGTTAATTTAGATGATTGAGATTGAGTGGACACTAGAAGCAGCGGAGGACTTAGCGTATTGGAAAAAATACGATATTAAAAAATATGAACGTATTAAACTTCTAATAAAAAATATCCAAGAAGCACCGTTTACAGGTATAGGTAAGCCCGAACCTTTAAAACATATATTATCAGGTTTATGGTCACGTAGAATTAACCACGAACATAGACTAATATATTCTGTCAATCCTAAACAAATTATAATATATAATTGTAGATTTCATTATAAAAATTAATATTTATTTCTTGAAATTACTGATTTTACTATAGCTTTCATTTAATACGGACTCAAAATTATGTCAATTATTTCTACGAGACTAAATTCTATAAAGCCGTCGCCGACCCTTGCAGTCGTAAAAAAAACTCTTGAACTTAAAAAAGCGGGAGTTGATATCATTGCACTTGGTGCCGGTGAGCCTGATTTTGATACGCCTGACAATATTAAAGAAGCAGCAATCAAAGCCATTAAAGACGGCGTTACTAAATATACTAACGTTGAGGGGATGCCTCTTTTAAAGCAAGCAATAAAAGACAAATTCAAACGTGAAAATAATATAGATTACGAACTTGATGAAATAATAGTAAGCACCGGCGGTAAGCAAGTTATATATAATTTGTTTATGGCATCTTTGGATAAAGGGGATGAGGTAATTATTCCGGCACCTTATTGGGTTTCATATCCTGATATGGTTGCACTTAGCACAGGAACGCCTGTTTTTGTAAATTGCGGAATTGAAAATAACTTTAAATTAAGTGCGGAAGCTTTAGAACGTTTAATTAACGATAAAACTAAATGGCTTATTATTAACTCACCTAGTAACCCGACAGGTGCAAGCTATAATTTTGAAGAGCTAGAAAATATTGCTAAAGTTTTAAGAAAATATCCTCATGTGAACGTAATGTCCGATGATATTTACGAGCATATTACTTTTGATGATTTTAAATTTTATACATTAGCCCAAATAGCACCTGATTTAAAAGAGAGAATATTTACCGTAAACGGTGTATCTAAAGCTTATTCTATGACGGGTTGGCGTATAGGATACGGTACAGGATCTAAAACTTTGATTAAAGCAATGACTATTATTCAGTCGCAAAGTACTTCAAACCCTTGTTCAATAAGTCAAATGGCTGCTATTGAAGCATTAAACGGTCCTCAAGATTATATAAAGCCTAATGCTTTAAATTTTCAAAAAAAGCGTGATCTTGCTTTATCAATTTTGAAAAGAGTAAAATATTTTGAGTGCTATAAGCCGGAAGGAGCGTTTTACTTATTTGTTAAATGCGATAAAATATTTGGGCATAAAACTAAATCAGGAAAAATTATTGCAAATAGTAATGATTTTGCCGAATATTTACTTGAAGAAGCAAAAGTTGCCGTAGTACCCGGTATCACTTTCGGCTTAGAAGGGTATTTTAGAATCTCTTACACCACTTCTATGGAAGAGCTAGAAGAAGCTTGTATTAGAATTGAGAGAGCTTGTGATGCTTTATAATACTAAGCTGTCATACCGCGGCTTGTACCTGAGGTATCTAATAAAGCAGAAATAACATTAACAATGTAAATATTTATATGGATACCGTAACCTTTACGGCGTTGTTGCATGGCTCAAGAAATCTGCTCGATGTCATTCCCGCAAAAGCGGGAATCCAGTATAAAGCAAGATAAATCGAGCTTTTAATTTCAAAAATTTGTTGTATTTATACCTTTTTTTTCTGGATTCCCGCTTTCGCGGGAATGACATAAGAGCCATGCAACAATCCCAACCTTTACACGGTATGACAAATAAGGTAATAAATGCAGAAAGTTTTTAAAAAATTTTTAAAAAATAATAAATACGTACTTAGTATAATTACTATTTTATTATATTGGTATTTGCGTTTTGTTTATTTTACTTCAAGGCAGAAATTTATATTTTACGATAACGGCAATAAGGAAAAATTCCTAAACGAACAAGGAGTAATCTTTGCATTTTGGCATAATATGCTTGCCTTAAGTCCGGCTATGTTTATAGGACATAGAAATATCTATGCTTTAATATCACCGCATTTAGACGGGAAAATTTTAAACGATTTAGTAGGAAAATTCGGTTGCAAAGTGATAGTAGGTTCTACTAATAAAAATCCAATTGGAGCTTTACGTAATATTATAAGTAAGTTATCTCAAGGTGCAAATATAATAGTCACGCCGGACGGTCCTAAAGGACCGGTATATAAAGTAAATAGCGGCATTACCGAAATTGCCTATAGATATAACAAAAAACTTATTCCTATAGTCAGCTCCACTTCTAGATGTTTCAGATTAAAAAGTTGGGATAAATTAATAATACCCCTACCGTTTTGTACCATTAAAATCATAGTTGGCTCACCTTTAGAACTCACAAATGATAAAATACAAAACCATATAAGCCTTGAAAAACAACTAGCAAGCTTAACAGAGAGTTTAAAGAAATGATGTTATTATATTATGCTTTAAGCTTTATATTATTACCTATTTATTTTATCATAATTCTTATACGTTTATTAATAGGTAAGGAAGATATAAGACGCATCCAAGAACGTTTTGCTATAGGTAAGCATCGACAAGACTATTCATTAGACTTCTTACAAACGTCCGCTAATAAAGAGGAATTTAAAGGAGACACTTCACCTCGAACCGCAGCGTACACAAGTGATCGCGCAGATTCGAGTACCGGATTGACGTCTAAATTACCTTTAGAAGCAAGTTATGCAAGAAGTCTAATATGGATTCATGCAGCTAGCGTCGGCGAGTCAATTGCAGCTTTAACTTTAATAAGTAATATAAGTAAACGCTATCCTGACATTCGTTTTTTAGTAACTTCTTGGACTAACAGCTCCGCTAAAATATTAACTGCCAAATTACCTAAAATAGCAGTTCACCAATTTTTACCGATAGATAATATTATTTTTACTCGAAAATTTTTAAAAAATTGGCAACCTAATTTAGGTATTTTTATAGAATCGGAATTATGGCCGTGTACTATTAATGAAGGAGCGAAGCAGTGTAAGTTACTGCTAGTAAATGCTCGTATTTCCGATAAATCATTTAAAGCTTGGCTAAAAAGAAAAAGCTTCTTTCAGCTTATCCTCAAAAATTTCAGTAAAATTATTGTGCAAAGCGAGCGTGACTTACAAAAATTCAATGAACTTGGCATATTGGATGCAGTTAATTTAGGTAATATTAAATTTGCCAACGAAAAACTTCCAGTTAATCAAGAAGAGTTATCAAAACTAAGTTTACATTTAGACAATAGACGAATCGTGGTATTTGCCAGCACTCACCCCGAAGATGAAGAGGTGATTTTACCTATAATAAAAAACCTAAAAGAGCAGTTTTTAGATTGCTATATTATATTAATTCCAAGACATCCTGAGCGAATTAAATCAATTATCGATAATTGTAAGTCACATAATTTATCCGCTACCGCTAAATCGCAAAATGATTTACCTGTATTAAGCGACGATCTTTATATAGTTGATAGATTCGGTGAAATGGGATTGTTTTTTTCCGTAGCTACAATTTCTTTTATCGGCGGTTCTTTTAAACAAGGCGGACATAATATTTTAGAAGCGGCATATTTCTCTAATTGTATTATATTCGGTCCCGATATGAGTAAAAACACCGATATCGCTAAAGGCGTACTGCAAAATGAAGCAGCTATCCAAATCAAAAACGGTGAAGATTTACTAACCAAACTAACATATCTACTTAGCCCTAATAATTCTCTAGAACTTAAAGCTTATCGTGAAAAAGCTTTAAAATTTGTTGAGAATAACCAAAAAGTCTTAGATGAATATTTACAGGTAATTACGAAGTTTCTTTGATAGCTGAACTCAGTTAATAAAAATAGAATTTCTAAAATAATATTTGACTTTTGATTGTAACATGGTTAAATAGTTATTTAATTATGAAGGAGGTATTATGGAAGACCCGGATGTCATACGTGCCCGTATAAATCAATGGGCAGCAGAGGATAACGAAAGAGCAAGAAAGGCTAAAAAATATGGAAAATCATCTGATAGCGGAGATGGGGAACTACTTGGAGCATTAATAGTATTCACAGGCTATGCAGTATATCAAGGAGCAAAAGTTCTAGGGAAAGCTGCTATAGAGGGGGGAAAAGTTGCAGTAAAAGGAAGTAAAATTGCAGATCAAACTGCAGCAAATGCTTATAAATTACACAAAGGAGATATCGAGATTGTAAGTCAGGATAAGGATGGTAATATTATGAAAGTGTTGAGAGATAA
>NZ_JWSW01000003.1:0-59869 GCF_000828125.2 Rickettsia asembonensis
GCGCTGGATCTTAGGATACAATTTGTGGCAAAGATCCCATGGTCAAGCCATGGGATGACAATGAGGTTACTGGATTCCTGCCTATGCGGGAATGACATAAAGGCGGTATCAATATTAGACTTCTTGCATAACGTAGCTAATAAGGAGAAATTTGAAGGAGACACTTCACCTCGAACCGCAGCATACACTTGGTACACGAGGATTCGAGGATTCGAGTCTAGGCTCGACGTACAAATTGCCCTTAGAAGCAAGTTATGCAAGAAGTCTATTGACTTACCTAAGGATTCACTGCTAGCTTATATTTTAGATTTACAAGTTTTATATGACAATTAACACTACATTTAGCGTTTTTTGTAACTTTAGTAGATGAAGATCTTTTAGAGTTTTTAGCTAAAGTTTTATTTTGTGGTTTTTTTAGATTAATATTTTTTAGAAATTTCTCAGTTTCATTAGGTAAATATTCTATTTTTACTTTAGTTATGCCTTGATTTTTAAATGCTAAAATTTCGGCTGCTTTTTGAGAAACATCTATTATACGATTTTTCTTAAAAGGACCTCTATCATTAACCATTAAAATTACTGATTTATTATTGGCTTTGTTGGTAACTTTAACTAAGCAAGGAAGCGGAAGAGTTTTATGTGCGGCAGTTAGTAAATTTCTATTAAATCTATCACCGTTAGCTGTTTTTTTACCGTGAAAACCGTCTTTACGTCCACCGTACCATGAAGCATAACCTGTTTCGGTAAAAGATTTAGGACTGTGAGGTTTGTAAGTCTTTCCTTTTATTTTATAATTTTTTCCAACTTTATAATGTCCTTTATAAGTTAGATTATGAGGATCATCCTTTGATAATTCTTTGTAAGAATATTTATGGGAATAAGGTAATCTTTTTGAGGTATTACAACCGCTTAGACAAAAAATCAATAAAAAAATTAATACAATAAGTTTATGGCGTTGTATCATCATCATGCTTATTAAAATTATCCATTATTTTAGCGTAACACACAACTTTTTCAACACCTTTTATTTTTGATGCAATAGAAGCAAGCTTTTCTAGCTCTTCTTCTGATCTTGCAACTCCAAATAAATAAACAATATTATCTATAGTTAGAATAGTATAATTAGCAAATTTAATATCTTTTCTGACTAAGTTTTTAGCTTTAATTTGTGTGGTTATCATACTATCTTTAATATATTGGGCTAAGTCAAAATGATTACTATTTTTATTTACTTTCAACTCATTAATAACTTCTTTTACGCCTTTTTGATTCCAAGCAATTTCTACGGCTTTTAACGCATCAGATTCTTTTTGAATATTTCCTGTTAATAATACTCTTCCTTGTGATACTTCAACCTTTATTTTAGCTCCTAAATCTCTAAAATTATTTTTTACTAAATCAGCTTTAATACCGGTAGAAATCCTTGAATCATTTAATGTTTCAGACATTGGTTGATCTTTTGAAGCAACAATGCCGGTAGTGGTTGCTGCAGTAAAAATAGCAGGTAAACAAGCAGATAGACTAAAAGAAAGAGCTATAAAAATTAGAACTCGTAACATCATAATAATAATACCCTACGATTTTTAAAAAGATTATATTTGTTTAAGAATTAACTGTTTGTTTATGTCATTCCCTATAGTACCGGACCTTGTTGCGTACATACCGAGTCGTCATTGCGAGGAGGCATTGCCCGCGTGGATCAATTTCACCTCTGTCATCCCCCGTGGCCCCTCCACGGGATCCAGTTAAAAATACTAAAATTATTAGTATTTTTTATTGTTTTTATGGACCTAGTTAGCAAACGAACTAGGTAACACAGTAAGTTTTACCGGTCTATGCAATAATGCCACGCGGTAATGATATAGAGTAAAAATAGTAAGGTATTATATTTTACTATCCGGTAATTTATTCTTTAATAAAAGAGGTAATTGCAGTAAAATAAATATAAAAGTAATAGGTATTACACCGAATACTTTGAATTTTACCCATGTTTCATCTGAGAAATTACGCCAAACTATTTCATTAACTACAGCCATAAAAAAGAAAAAAGCCGCTGTTCTATAGCTTAAGGTTATCCAGCTTTCTTCTTTAATACGTACTATACTCTCTAAAGCATATTTGATAAAAGGATTTTTTCTTATACCGCTCATGAGAAATATTATTCCAAAAATAACATATAATATAGTAGGTTTGATTTTTATATACATTGAATCGCCGCTAATTAAAGTAATGCTTCCTGAAACTAATAAAACAGTTGTAGAAATAATAGAAAGCTTGGATACTTTCTTATCGATAACATAACAAAGGGTAATACAAATAACAGAGGTAATAAGCATATAAAGAGTAGCGTTTTGTGTACCGCCTCCATAAAAAAATCCTACAAAAAATGCTATTACCGGACCAATTTCTGATAAAAGTTTTAACATATTTAATTTAATTGTTCTCTTTGATAAAATTAATTTGATTTATTTTTTTGTACTGATATTAAGTTATTTTTGGAATATCTTAATTTTATTTGTATGAAAATATTTATCAGTAATATAGTAGTAAAATAGGCAAGTACTTGTAGCCCGTTAGGTCTTGCAATATAACCGGTAACAATATGTAAGATTTTACCTATCATACTTCTATCTGCTACTAACCATGAACTATCCCAAAGTTGATCGGATAAAAACATAACTAGACCGGAAGAGGTTAAAATACCTGCAGCACTTGCTGCAAATCCGCCTGTTATTAGCATTAATAATACAGTAGAGATTTTAAAAATATATTTTTGATTAGCAATCTTAATTAAACCGAAATATATTACTAAACCAAGTAAGAAGCCACTTGTAGCACCTATTATCACTCCTTGCAAGTAAATACTGCTTGATATTGTTTCAACTGAAGATATGCTATATACTAAAATAATAATTTCTGCACCTTCTCGTAATATGGTAGTGGCAACTAAAAAAACCAACATGAAATAACTGGCGTTACCTTCATGAATTTTTACTGATAAGTCGTTTATATGTTGCTTTACTTTTATACTGTAACCTTGCATCCATATTATTGTCCAGCTAATCAGAATTGTTATTAGTATCATAATTCCGGAATCGAATAGCTCGTCGCCTATTCCGCCAAAAGATAAAGATAATTTACGGGTAAAAAATGCAAAAATTGAAGCAAATACTACTCCAAGCATTACTCCGGCAATAATATAAAGACGAGATTTTTCTATTTGTTTTGTTACGGCAAGTATTACACCAAGTAATAAGGATATTTCTAAACATTCACGAAACACTACTAAAGCAATTTTAAACATATTTTTTATCTAATCATTAACAATTATAATACCCTGAGCCGTATCTTGATGAAAATCCCCAAAAATTTCATATTTTCCGGGTTTAAGCGGTGCAAGTATAATATTTATTGACTCATTCGGCATAACTATTTTTTCACGATGTAAATCATGACTTTCAAACTCTTCTACTGTATCATCTTCATTATGAACAATTAACCTTATCTTAGTAGATTTTGGTACTTCAACTATATTCGGAACAAATTTATGATCTTTTATAGTTATCTTTACTTCTAATATATTATCGTTTGTTTTATTATCGGAACTCTTATTTATAGAGATATAAATAATTACTGCCAAAAATATCAAACCTACTAGTACAATAATATTTTTGTTTTTTTTAATAATTTCCATACTAAACTCCTAGCTTAATAAAAGTTTAAAGTAAGATTCTTATATACTCATTTAATTTGAGTTTTAAATTTTTAATAATTACAAAATTTATCCTGCAATTTTTATTAATGCTATAAGATATACAATTATTATCATTATGACAAGGATAGATAATAAAATATAATTTTTTTGTCTTTGAATTTTATTTTGTTTCATATTTATTTAATTTTGTTTAAAGTCTCCTAGTTCAAGCAAAAGATATTCATTTATCGGTAATGATTCATGAGAAATAATTTTATTTATGTTAGAACCTAAAGCTTTAAATGTTTTGCCTTCAGCAATAACACTGCGTGTTCCAACCGTTACTTTACCTTGCAAGGCGTAAGAAAAAATTAAAGGATATGTAATATCGCCGATTTTCATATCTATTTGTTGTCCTTTTTCTTTAGAATCATATAATACTTTACCGTTTGATAAGCGAGTAATTTTAGCATTAAAGCTTACTTTTTTACCACATAATAAAGGAACACGATAAGCTATCTCATCATCATAAATTTTTACTTCATTATTTTTGACAAAATTTTGCGGTAATATGGATTTTAAAATTACATTAACTTTATAATTATAAGCATCATCGAAGATAATATTATTACTATTATTAACAGTGTATTTTGCCGGAATAATAGCTTCTCGTGCTTCTCCTACCATCATACCGATTATTACATTATCTAAGCCAAGCATTACAGGAGCAGAGCCTAAAGTAAAAGTTTTAGTATCTTCAGATATTAAAGTATTGTTCATATCTGATATTTGATAAAATACGGTAACTACATGTCCGCAAGAAGCGGGACCGATATTACCGCTACCGAGCGTATTAATTTTGAACAGTGTTTTTACTAAATCCTTACGTACTTCAATAGTGTAATCATTAGGATTGATAGGTCCATTTAACGGTTGTAAAATATTTTCAAAAAATGCTTTCCCTTCTTCGGTTTTAAGAGCATTTATTACTATTTTTGAAACCATACGTTCAAATAAATTACCGTTTAATGAAATAGGGGGTTCATTATTTATACTAGTTTGATTTTCATCAGTAGATGAATTATTTGAAGCCGTTTGCTCTATAGTTGTAGGATTATTGTTGTCGGGAGATATTTTTAACTTTACTATATTGTAAAGTATTAGGATTACAATTATTAAAGATAAAAATTTTTGCATATATACTCGTTTAATTTGAAAAATTCGCTACAGCTTATTTCAGAAAGCTCAATACAAGCAAATTTTGCAGGACTCGCCTTTGCTCACGTATTATTATACGCTCCGCAGGCTCGCCTTGAAATTCATCTTGTCTAGAACTTTCTGAAATAAGCTGTATGTCGTATTATAAGTCTGCGGTGCTCACGTAGTTTATCTACGTTCCGCTCCTTGCCTTATATACTCCTTGCTCTTTTCCAAATTAAACTTCGTCTATCCACTCTGTCATTTATCAGGAGTATATGTTTTAGTACAACAAAGTTTACTATAACAATCAATTACTTAATAATCAAATGAGAATAAAAATAATTTGATTAATAAAAATAATTGATTTAAATTTAGATGCAGAATTTTATAAATATAGTGGTGAAAAGTGAAAAAATTTATATTTTGTTTTTTATGTTTATGGACATTAAACATATTTGCTGCTTCTAAAACTTACCCTAATAAGCTTAATCGTTGTAAAATTACTAGAAATATATTTAATGATTATGAACCGAAAGTTTTTGAGACTACTAATAATTTATTACGTAAAACAGGAAGATTATCAAAATTTTACGGTGAAAGGATATTAATTAAAGGAAAAATATTAGATCAAAATTGTGTGCCGGTTGCAGATGCTAAAGTTTATTTATGGCAAGTAGGAAGTGGAGGTAAATACCCTTATGAACCTTTAAAAACTAGAGTTGATAAAAGAAGATTTACAAGTAAAAACGATTCAAGCTTTACCGGTTCCGGTATTGCTACTACTAATAATAAAGGAGAATATTACTTTATTAGCATGTTGCCTTATAAATCTTCTCGTTATTTGAGAAGTGCAAACATAAGAATAGAGCATCCCAGTCTTACTACTCTTGAAACACGCTTAGATTTATCTGATAAAAATATGTGTGATAATGAGTGCGGTGAAGTAAATCCGATATTAATCGAACCGCAAGAAAATATGCCGTCTTATTGTTTTGACTTAGTATTACAAGGTACGACACTGAAGAGGTATTAGAAGATTTTATTTGTCATCCCGCGGCTTGACCGGTCTTGTTGCATGGATCGGTAAATGCTCTTTATGTCATTCTTAGCTAGAAGCGGGAATCCAGAAAAAAGTATAAATACAACAAATTTTTAAAATTAAAAGCTCGATTTATCTCGCTTTACTCTGGATTCCCGCCTTCGCGGGAATGACATCATTTGGTGCTTCTAAAGGTTTTTTTATACCACAACTACATAATGTAAGTGCTAATACGAATAAATAAAATGTTTTCATTATTATAAATTATTATATGACATTAAGAAATTATAATAAATATCTTATATATATTATAGTGTTTTTATTATCTATAATAATTTTTATTCCTAAAATTCATGCTAAGCTCTATGAGAAGCCTAAGGATAAATTAGAATTTTTAAGAGGTTCAAGCGTTCCTGATAATATAATTTTTTTTGATGAAGAAAAAAATCAATATTCTCTTGATCAGTTTGAAGGAAAGACTATATTGTTAGTGTTTTGGGCTACTTGGAGTGCTCCTTGTGTTAAAGAAATGCCTGACCTTGATATGTTGCAAAAAGATTTTAGGAAATTACCTTTTTCAGTAATTCCGATTTCAGAAGATTATCAAGACATAAAAGTTGTTAAAGAATATTTTAAGAGCTATCAAATAAGATATTTGCCGATTTATCATGATTATAGAAATGAATTATTTAAAGCCTTAGGGGTTATTAGTTTACCGACTAGTATATTAATAGACCCAAACGGCAAAATAGTAACTAGCTTTGTCGGCAATACAAATTGGTATGACGAAAAAGTTAGAGATACTATTTTATCTGCCATTCCCGGAAATTATCCTGAACCTAAAAATAGTTATAATGAGCAATCTCTGAATAAACCGGCTAAGCCTTTGCCGCCAATAAAAAAGGATATAATTAAAAACGAGCAGAATAATGAATGAAGTAAATAAATCAACTATGGCGAATGCAGAATTTGATCAGATAATAACCAAACGGCAGATAAGTAAATTAGATCAATTATTTGCTTCGGTTTTTGGTGATTCTAAAGAAGTGATTGCCGTTTTACGCCTTAGCGGTGTTATTGGTAAAGTAAGTACTATGCAATCGGGACTTACTTTAGAATCATTAAATGAATTAATAGAAAAAGCTTTTAAAATAAAGAAATTAAAAGTATTATGTTTAATTATTAATTCTCCCGGCGGTTCTCCGGTACAATCTGAACTTATTGCGAAACGTATTCGTGACCTTGCTAAAGAAAATAAAATAAAAATTTATAGTTTTATTGAAGATATTGCGGCTTCAGGCGGATATTGGCTTGCTTGCAGCGGTGACTGGATATATGCTTCTTATAGTTCGGTTATAGGTAGTATCGGAGTAGTGTCAAGCGGATTCGGATTCCATGAAGCGATTAATAAACTTGGAATAGAGCGTAGAGTTTATACGGAAGGAAAAAATAAAGCAATTTTAGATCCTTTTAAACCTATTAATAAAGAGGACCTTAAAATTATCAAAGATTTGCAAAAGCAGGTTTACGAGCATTTTGTAGAATATGTAAAAACAAGAAGAGTAGGGAAGTTAACACAGCAAGACGAGATTTTATTTAACGGTAAATTTTGGGCAGGACAAACGGCTCTTGATTACGGCTTAATTGACGGCATAGGTGATATGTATAGTGTAATGAAAGAAAAATTCGGCGATAATATTAAGTTTCAATATCTGTGTGCTAAACAGCCTTGGCTTAAAAAGAAACTTGGCATGGGGAGTAAGATATTAACCGATAATCTTGCTAATTCTTTAATTGATGCAGTAGAAAATAAAATTGTTAACGATAAATTTGATATAAAATAAATATACTCGATGAACTTGAAAAATTGGCTACGTCGTCTTTGTAAGTCCTCGGATGCTCACGTACTTTTGTACGCTCCGTTCCTCGGCTTACAGACTCCTTGCTCTTTTCCAAGTTGATCTTCGTATATCAACTCTTCACTTATGAGAAGTATTATGAATATAACGCAAGTTAAAATTAAGAAATTAGAAAATTTTTCAGGTAGTTTGCCGGAATATGCTACAGAGCATAGTGCGGGGATAGATTTAATAGCCGCAAATGAGCAACCTATAACAATAAAAACAGGTGAAATACAACTAATTCCAACCGGCATCGCTATAGCATTACCTGACTCATTTGAAGCACAGATAAGACCTCGTTCGGGTCTTGCCGTTAAACACGGTATTACGGTTGCTAATTCACCCGGTACTATTGATGCAGATTATCGAGGCGAAATAAAGGTGATTCTTATTAATCTCGGTAAAGAAGATTTCGTTATAGAAAAAGGGATGCGAATTGCTCAGATGATAATTTCTAAGTACGAACGCATATTATGGGAAGAAAGTAGTAGCCTTGAGGAAACGATGCGTGGTAGCGGCGGCTTCGGCTCTACGGGTGTTTAATGGTTCTAAAAACGTCATTGCGAGTGGGTATTGCCCTAATCGTCATTGCGAGCGACCGTAGGGAGCGTGGCAATCTAGAAAAAGATTTAAAAAATTCTGTAAATTAGAATTTTTAACTGGATTGCTTCGTCGAATTACTACGTAATTCTTCTCGCAATGACGGAAAATTGGTTCACGCAACAAGACCTCCTCGCAATGACGACTCCAGTATCCATGCAACAAATCATAAAACTTATGAAAATCACAATAAAATTATTAACTTCTATATTTTTATTAGCTTTGAACTGGATCCCGTGGTCAAGCTACGGGATGACAACTGGGGTAAATTCTGATTCTGTAGATAATGTTAAGCAAGTTTTTACCTATATCGATCAAAAAAATTGGTCACAAGCTGAAGATTTAGCTCTAGAGGTAAATAGTAAAGTTTTAACAAAAATTGTACTTTCTCAGAAATATTTAGATAATAAATATTCAGATAATAGTTTTGAACATGTAATAAGATTTTCACGCAATAACCCGGATTGGCCTCAAAACAAGCTGCTTGAAGAAAGAGCGGAAGAATATCTAAATAATAATACAAATAAAAAAGTAATTTTTGATTGGTTTAGTAAACATCCTCCTCTTACCGGCAAAGGTTATAAATTTTATGCGGCAGCTGCAAGTAGTTTAATCAAAGATCAGAAGATATTACTACCTATTATTAAAGAAGCTTGGGTATATGCCAATTTCACTCCTGAAGAAGAAAATGTATATTACAATAAGTGGCATAAATATTTAACTGCAAATGATCATTTAGAGCGAATAGAAGAATATTTATGGAAAAATGATATTAGATCTGCTGAGCAGTCACTAAAATATGTAGATCAAGGTTACCGTAATTCTTTTAAAGTCCAAATTGCGATTATAGGTAAATCGCCAAATGCTGAAAAGCTTTTTAAAAGTGTTCCTGAAAAATACTATAGTTCCGGTTTATTATATCGTTATTTAGATTTTAAAAAAATGCAAAAGCCGACAAAGGAAGTTATTACTTTGTTTAAGAAAGCTAAAAATAACCGTAAACATTTTGCTAAATGGTGTCGTATTCAATCCTATTATGCTCGTGAATTCATCGATTACAAAGATTTTGCTAATAGCTATAGAATGGCAACGATGCCCTTTGCTACCTGCCCTGAAACTATAAGAGAGCAGGAGTGGCTTGCGGGCTGGCTTTCTTTAAGCTTTTTAAAAAAGCCTGATCAAGCATTAGTACATTTTAATAAGTTTATCAAAGTTGTTAAAACCCCGATTAGTTTGGCACGTGGATTTTATTGGCTCGGTCGTACTTATGAAGCAAAAGGCGATAAGCAAACGGCTAGAAAATTTTACGAGCAGGCGGCCAAATATTCTTTTACCTTTTATGGGCAGGTAGCAAATATTGAATTAAATAGGACAAAATTAGTTTTACCTCCTATTCCCGTAATAACTTCTGAAGAAAGGAAAACTATAGAAAATAAAGAAATTATTAAAGCAATAAGGTTACTGGTTAAATATAATAAGAATAATTTAGCAATGATATATTCCAAAGCAGCAATTAAAAACACTAAAAATCCTGCAGAAATTCAAATAATTGCGAATATTATTAAAGCAAATAATAATACTAACCATATGGTTGAGGTGGCAAAAATTGCTGCCCAAAATAACGCTTTTATTCCGGATTGTGCTTTTCCAACGCCTTATAATCTAGGAGGTTTGCCTATCACACCTCATTTAACTTATGGAATAATTAGACAAGAATCGGTCTTTGACCATAGGGCTGTGAGTTATGCAAATGCCATGGGGCTGATGCAACTTATTAAGGGTACTGCTTGTGATACCGCAAAATCTATAAATATGAAATGTAATGTAGCAGATTTAACTAGGAATCCGGTATATAATATTAAACTTGGTTCGCATCATTTCAAAAAATTATTAGATGATCATAAAGGTTCTTATATTCTATCCATTGCTTCTTATAATGCCGGAAGGCATAACGTAGTAAAATGGATAGATAGGTTTGGTGATCCAAGGGATATAAAAGATACAAGAAAAATTATTGACTGGATAGAACTTATACCATTTAGAGAAACAAGAGATTACGTTCAAAGAGTACTTGAAAATGTTCAGATTTATAGGGTAATCTTAAATAAGAATAGTAACTTGTACTTTAAGCATGACTTACATGCTTGTGATATAGTAAAAAGTTAATTTTTACTAGTGTTTTATTTTGACATATAGTAATATATAAGTATGATATGGAAACTAATTAACAATATGAATTAAGGAGGAGAGTATAAAAAAATTAGAGCAACACTTTAAGAAACAGCATAATGATACCGATACTCAAGTAAAGAAATATAAAAAAGATCTTGATGTAATCGGCATTAGATATGACCATAAATCTGCATATGTTGAAGTTCCAAATCATGCTACCGGCGGGTTTGAATATTTTAAATGGGATTGGATGACAAGCACTACGAGTAGTTATTCAGAAATAGTACAAATATTTAAGAAAATAGTAAGAACTTTAAAAGAAGCTAAAAATAACCCAGCCCAGTATGAAAACTTAGTATCTAAATTGGATGCTAGTACCAAAAATGCACTTGATGTTAATATTAAGAAGCATAATATTACTGTACCGACACAAGACACTAATAAGGTAATATCAGAAATATTATCAGGAATGCAAACATGGCTAGATACAAAAAGTCATATCCCTCTAAAACTTAAGCAAAAATTCTTAGAGTTAGGTTCTAATAATTTAGAAGAGTTTATAGAAAGTGCTTTTAATAAATTTAACAATAAATGGATAGTTAAAGAATTTATTGATAATGCTTTTGTACCACCTAGAGAGGAAAGTAACAAATATCTAGCTGATAGTGGTTGTGATTCAGCTGAGTAGCTATGGACTAAAATGGAAAATCTTAGAATAAGCGATGATTCAAATAAAGCTACAACCTCTCAGGCTTCATCAGAGAGTATAAATTCTAGTGACTTTAAAGGTAACAAAAGTCAGATGAAGATTCTAATGATGATATAGAGGTTATATCACAATTACTAGAATTTAAAGTAACGCTTAATAATGGTACTACAATTGAAGTTAAGGCTATTCTAAAAGATCTATCTGATAAAGAGTTTGTAAATATGGTTTTAAAAAGAGTGAACCCTGATATTGCTGAACTGGTAGAAAAAGAAATAGTATTAAAGCTTGTATATGATGTACAAAAAGGTCTTATTACTAAAAGGGATGCAGGCAAGATAATTTATTCTTTTAATGATGATTTTGATTTATCAGATGGTTGGCTAGCAAATAATAATTTGAGTATTGATGAAATAAGAGCCAAAGAAGTAGAAATTACCGGCGGTGCTTCTTATTTAGAATAATTTCTTTCCTCTGTTATACTGTGGTTTATCCACGGCATGACATAGTAGGGTTTACTGATTCATATAACAGGATTCTCAAATACCTATCAATTATATTCATGATTCTTAAAAACTTATCTTTACTAATAATATTATTCTTTTCAATATCAGCTTTTTCTGCTGCTACTAACCTAAAAAATATCCCTATTACTGTTGTTGCTCCGGCAACAGGTGCTGATAATAAGACTTTATCGGATTTAAAAAATATTAATGGATTAAATTTACAAATTCCTTCTAAATGTTTTGCTAAAGGTAAGTTACCCTTTCTTGCAAGTAGCGATGAAGTAAGATTTAATTGCCTGCGGGATATATTATTTGATGAGTCTGATAATGTAGTATGGAGTTTACGAGGCGGTTACGGTTCTGCTAGAATAATTCCAGGTTTACTAAAGCTATCAAAACCAAATAAAGAGAAATTCTTTATAGGATATAGCGATATAACGGCTTTACATCTTTTTCTATCACAAGAATGGGGATGGAAAACTATTCACGGCAGTAATATAGCTGATTTATTAAAACCTGATAAAGAACAAAGTAATTTTACCAAGCTTGCTGAAATATTAAAAGGTAAGGTAAAGCAGGTTACTATAGATAAATTGAGTCCGTTTAACGATATAGCAAAATCAAGTGATCTTGTTAACGGTAAACTAACAGGCGGTAACTTAACTATGGTGCAGACTAGTATAGGAACGAGTTGGCAAATAAAGACTAAAGGCAAAATTCTTTTCTTAGAAGATACGAATGTAGCTCCTTTTAGATTAGATCGTGAGCTTTTACACTTAAAGCAAGCAGGGTTACTTGAGGATGTTAAGGCTATAATATTTGGTTCATTTGGTAAAGATCTTGACGCCACAATGTTAGTGCTTCGTAATTTTGCAGATAATTTAAATATTCCGGTATTTAAAACAAATAGATTCGGTCATGAAAAAATTAATGATCCGATTATTTATAATACAGATAGTAAGATTATCATGGGGAAGAATAAAGGATTTAAGTTAGTGATGGGATTGTAAGATTCATTGTAAATTAATCAAAAAACTCGCTCGGTGTCATACCTTGGCTTGACCACGGTATCCAAAAAACAACTAAAAATACTAATAATATTAGTATTTTTAACTGAACCCCGTGATCAAGTCACGGGGTGACATCGACTCAAATGCAAGTAATCATTATATTTTGATAAATTCAAATCATAAGAAAAAGACTTATTTATAACGTAATATTCAAGTAATTTTACGAGTCCTGCTTTATGTTTATTTAAAGTCTCGATGCTTAAAGCTATTTCTGTTGTTTGCACATAAGGTTCGGTACTGGTTATTTTTACATAGGCAATGGTAATTGGATTCCCGCTTTCGCGGGAATGACATAAAAGAGGCTGGGAATGACATTCCAGGAATCCGTTTTCTAGTAACATCAAACTTTCTATAATAAGTTGCGGAGATAGTCCTAGTTCTATTTCTTTTTTAGTTGGGATAGTACCGGTTTTATAATCCAGTATAGTTATATTATTTGATTTACTTATTTCAATTCGGTCAGCTATACCGATTATTTTTATATCTTGACCTGTAATATTTAGTCGTAATTCCCCTTTAGTTTCAAAATAGATTTCTTTGCAGTTTTTTCGGCGTTCTATATCAAATAAAATAAAGGCTTTGCTGAAAGCCGTGAGTTTTATTTTCCAAGTTTTTTTTGTGTAGTTTGGTAAAATAGTGCCATATAAAATATGATTACCGATATTTATTAAAGCATTTTGTTTATCAAGCAAATTTAAATTAATAAATTGTTTGTCGTAATTTTTAGAATATTCCTCTAAAACTTTATGAATAAAATTACCAAAATCCGATATTTTAGGCTCTTCCCATATATTATCTTTTTTACGTAGTCCAAGGATTTTCTTAGCATAAAACCCGTATGGGTTTCTTATTAATGTTTCTATGTCGGTTACTGATAAGATGCTTGGAAAAGAGTGGCTATGTGCTGTGGACTCGTCCCCTATGTCATCTTTCCTTATGTCATTCCTGCGGAAGCAGGAATCCATGTCTAGGTGGATTCCTGCTTCCGCAGGAATGACATAATAGGGGGCAGGAATGACATCCTGTAATTTCAAAAATAAATTACACGGCACTGACAACTTACCATCATATTTTTTAGCGTTTAGTATAATTACTTGTTTATTTTGTAGAAATAAATTGAAGTAATCTGAATATAGAGTAGAGGCAATTTCATTGTAATCTATATTTAGTATCTGCAAGGCTTTCTTGCTAAGCCATGGGTGAGATTTAGCGGTAGGTGTCCAGTTTTCATTATTAAAATGCGGTAATATAATTAAGTCGAATGCACATAATGCTAAATCTTCCGGTGGTGCTATAATAATATTGGCAGAGTCAGTATTTTTATAATATTTGATATTAGAGAGTAAAAAAGAAAAAATTTTAGGAAAATCCTTTTTATCCGTTGAATTTATATATTTGCTATATGCAGTTAAATTTGTTAAAAAATTAACTAGTTCTGCTCCTCCTTCTTTTTCCCAAATAGTAGGCAAAAGTTTTTTAGCTATTTCTTTAGTTAAGGTCAGAATATCTAGTATATTATGCGGGTTATCGGTAAATAAAATATCTATTAAGTTACGGCAATATTCTTTTGTATCCTCGTTATCAAATTGTAATTGCAATAAATATTTAGGCGAGGATATAAAACGGTTTTTATTAGATAGTATCATCTCTAACTTTTGTACGGCAGAGCAGTTAATTAAAGGATTTTTAAGTAATAAAAATAGGAGTTTTAAATCAAAATTATTACATAATATTTTAATAATGGAAATTAGTAATTCACCTATATTAGTAAGCCTTAAGTCATTACCTAGTAGATCTTCGTATCTGTCTAAAAAATTACAATATACTCTTTTAAGCTTATTATTATCCGTAACGATTGCTATTCGTTTATCTTTATTACGGCTACATATATAAGCTATTTGTTTAGCCTCTTCATAAATATTTGCGGGTTCTAAATAAGATATATCGTTGCTAATCTGCTTTGAGACAGGGTGATAGTGAACTATATAGTCCTTTAAGTCTTCCTCAAATCTTTTAAAAAAAACATTAGGTTTGAACATTCCGGCAAGTATTACTTTCTTATCCCTATTCTTTATCCTTATTATTGCTTCTTGTAATAACTTTAGCTTATAAACTGCTTTAGTTTGTTTTTGAGTAAACGATATTTCTTCTTGCCATCTTAAAAAGCAATATTCTAGAAATTTATAAATCTTTTGCCAATAGTTAGAATTGTTATAGACTTCAATTAATTTTATATCGATATTATTGATTATAAGATCATTAAACAATTTTCTTAGAGTTTCTGCAGCTTTTAATGATTCATTTTTATTAAATTGTAAGTCTTTATATTCTGTAATTATTTTTGATATAATAAGAAGTTCTTCTATTTTAGATACATAATCCGAATCGGTTTTTTTTGAAATAAGAGAATTAAAAGGAATAATTATAGGTAATTTAATTTTATATTTATCGGTTAAAATTTTCTTTAATTCTAGGCATGAGAAATTATTAGGCAATATTATTTGAACTTCTGTACCTTTCTCTAATTTATCAATGATATACTCAGCAAAACTTTTCAAAAAAGAATAATCAGCAGTCATAAATAATGTTTTTTACGATAATATAGCAGATCCAAGGTCCGAAACAAATCTTATTTAAAACGATAATATAGTACAATAAATAATATTTGATTATTAGTTTCTTATTAAGTATCTTAAAATATATTAATTTAAATTTTATAAATAAAGTATCATATGAAAATTTTTATTATATTATTTACTATTATAGTCTCTATAACATCACGAGCTTATGCTAATAATTTAAACTCACATATAGCTTATTGTGATAATATACAAGTAGAACAACAAGAAGATTTGATAATACAAAAATTGGTTAAACTATTTGCGGCTGAAATGAATTGTATTATTAGCGGCTGTTTACAACAATGGGATGTGCAAGATAATCGAGTAAAATATTCAATTGCTTGGCAAGAACAATGGGGACCTGTAATTTATGGTCAGTATCAACTGGAAGACAATGGTAGAGGTTCTACTTTCGTATGTGAACGCTCTAAAAATTCCGTATGTTGTTGGCCACTTGGATATGAATATAATAAAGCGTTTGTAATATGTTCATCTAATTATATTGAAAACTAATATTTACTTACTAACTTTTACGAGTTCTTTAAATAATTCTAAATCTACTCCATTATCGTTAAGATATTCAGGATGCCATTGAACGCCGATAACAAATTTATGTTTCGTTGATTCAATGGCTTCAATTATACCGTCTTCTGCTTTTGCAGATACGATAAGATTATTACCAAGTTGTTTAGCAGCCTGGTGATGAGTCGAATTAACCATAGTTTGTAGCTGATTATTAGCTATTTTAGCAAGTTTAGTATTTGCTTCTATATTAATTGCATGCGAAACTATGTTTTTAGGCGAAGGTTGTGTATGGTTAATTACAGTGTCAATATAATCAGGAATATGTTTAATAAGCGTGCCCTTAAAAATAACGTTTAATAACTGCATACCTCGGCATATTCCTAAAACCGGAATATCTCTCTCTAATGCTTTCTTTAAAACTAATATCTCAAAATTATCACGTTCTTCATTAGAAATTACTACATCTTCGGCGTATTCCGGTTCATAAAATTTAGGATGTATGTCCTCATCACCGCCTGGAATTACAACGCCGTCAACAAGTTCCATAAGCTGATTTATTGTATCAGTTTGATAAGGTAATAATAGCGGTACACCACCGGCTGCAATAATCGCATCGGTATAGTTTCTTCGCAAGGCGTACCATGGAAAAGCAGCGTAAGTATATTTTTCACAATTTTGAGCTAAATCAGGTGTAACACCTATTATCGGTTTCTTTTTCATTTTGTTATCGTTTTATTATTTTTCTTTCAGCTATGTCATTCTTGCGTGGATCAAAAAATGTGTTCGGTGTCATACCGTGGCTTGACCACGGTATCCAGAAAAACAATTTAAAATACTAATAATATTAGTATTTTAAGCTGGACCCCGTGATCAAGTCACGGGGTGACAGCAGGTAAAATAATCCATGCAATAACATCTCCGTAGGAATGATATATAATATCACAAATTACCCCTCAATATGTGGTGGTGTTTCAAAAGTATGGAACGGCGGTGGTGAGGTAAGTGCCCACTCAAGCGTATCAGCATCGTTACCCCAAGGATTGTTAGGACAATCTTTTCCGTATTTTAGTGTATAGAAAACGATAAATACAAAATAAAGAGCCGCCGCCATAGAGATACCTGCTCCTATCGATGAAACCATATTCCAGCCGGCAAAAGCTTCAGGGTAGTCCGGTATTCTTCTTGGCATACCCGCAAGCCCTAAAAAGTGCTGCGGGAAGAAAGTTAAATTAACGCCTATAAAGGTAATCCAAAAATGGATTTTGCCTAAAATTTCCGGGTATTGTTTACCGGAAATTTTGCCGAACCAGTAGTAAAAGCCTACAAATGCCGTAAATAAAGCACCGAGCGACATCGTATAATGGAAATGTGCCACAACATAATATGTATCGTGCAGTACCCTATCAAGTGCCGAATTTGATAGGATTATGCCAGTTACGCCGCCAATCGTGAATAATATAATAAATCCTATTGAAAATAGCATAGGAGTCGGGAATGTAATCGAGCCACCCCACATAGTTGCTATCCAGCTAAATATTTTAATGCCCGTCGGAACTGCTATAATCATTGTTCCGGCAGTGAAATATATAAGTGCATTATAAGAAAGACCAACAGTAAACATATGGTGAGCCCATACGATAAACCCGACGAATCCGATTATTACCATAGCTCCGACCATTCCTTGATAGCCGAATATAGGTTTGCGTGAAAAAGTTGAGATAACCTGGCTAACTATACCAAAGCCCGGAAGTATTACGATATATACTTCAGGATGACCAAAAAACCAAAATAGATGTTGAAATAATACGGGATCGCCGCCGCCGTCCGGTTTAAAGAAATTAGTTCCAAAGTTACGGTCGGTAAGCAGCATAGTTATAGCTCCGCCAAGTACCGGCATGGCTAAGATTATAAGGAATGCAGTAACTAATATAGACCAAACGAATAACGGCATCTTGAAAAGCCCCATGCCCGGAGCTCTCATATTAAAGATAGTAACAATTAAGTTAATTGATCCGAGGATTGACGATAGACCGGTTAAATGTAAGCTGAAAATAGCCATATCGACTGCTGCACCAGGGTGGCCGCTCAAATTACTTAAAGGAGGGTAAAGCGTCCAGCCCGTTCCGGGACCGCCGTCAACAAAAGCAGAACCAATAAGTAGGATGAAAGCAGGAACTAACAGCCAAAAACTGATATTGTTAAGGCGTGGAAATGCCATATCGGGAGCCCCTATTAACAGAGGTACGAAATAGTTACCAAAACCACCGAACAAAGCCGGCATAATCATAAAGAATACCATAATAACCGCATGTGCCGTGATAAGCACGTTATATAGCTGGAAATCGTGATTTAAGAAAGTGCCGCCGGGCATTGCAAGCTCTAACCTAAAAAGCAGTGAGAACAAACCGCCGACAATTCCGGCAAAAACGGCAAATATGATATACATAATACCGATATCTTTATGATTGGTAGAAAAAAGCCACCGCCTCCAACCGTGCGGAGTGTGGTGGTCATCGTGATAAATTTCGGTAGTAGTTATATCCATAATTATTATTCTGCCTGTTTTAATTTTTCACTTTGTTTGTTCTTGTATGCAATTATGTCATTGTTGTTTGGCTCTAAAAAAGTGCTGTATGTCATTCCTGCAAAAGCAGGAATCCAGGCTTTTCTTTGTCATGCTAAACAAGTTTGCCGTATCTCTCTCTTAATTAGTAGATACTGAAATAAATTCAAGATGACTATAAATTTTTCTGGATTCCCGTTTTCACGGGAATGACATAAAAATATTGTATTATTTTTCCTAAAAATCAGGAATGTTATACTTAATCTTTTCTCTTTCAAAATTATTTAGGTATAATTTTAGCATTTTCTTAAGCTTTATTTAATCCTTTTGTTTATTTTTAGTCATTATGTAATTTATAAAAGATATTGGTCCTAAAGAATATGCGTATCTCTTTAACAGTAAAATTGCGTTTATTCTTAATTTCGGTATTACAATTGCTATATCCTGCAAAAGTGGCTCAGCATATATAGGTTCACCCCATTTTATAGAATATTTTGAAAAACTTTTAATAAATAATGTGCTAAACAAATTTTTCTTTTTAATCTTGGTACATAATGGGCAATGTCACCTAACGTTTCCAAAGTTACATTTAAAATTTTTTCATTGGTACTTTTCAAATTTTTAAGTAATAAAGGTAATATTAAATCCTCTTTAATATTATAAAATCTATTGACCAAAAGACTTATAGCTTCAATTGCTCCAGCTTGTATTAATTCTTCCGGATTCCTTAAATTTTTGGTAAGGTAATCTATTGCATAGTCATAATCTTCATAACGCCCTACATATATAAGATAATAAAAAGTTCTTTCCCATTCAGGTAGGTCAATTATATCAGGGTGATTTTTATGTTCTTCCTCACTCATTATCATATAATTAGCTAGCCGCCAATTTTGGATTCTTGCCATTCATGGCTGCCTTGTTCTTGCTTGCAATCCAATTGTCGAAATCCTCTTTGCTTACTACTTCTATAGCAATCGGCATGAAGCCGTGATTGATGCCGCAAAGCTCCGAGCATTGTCCGTAATATACACCTTTCTTGGCAACTCTTGTCCATGTTTCATTAATTCTTCCAGGCACTGCATCTATTTTAAATCCAAGTGACGGAACGGCAAAACTATGTATTACGTCACCTGCGGTAATGAGAAACCTTACGGTAGCATTTTCAGGGATAACAATTCGATTATCGACATCTAATAATCTTTTTTGGTCAGGTTTTAAATTCTCATCAGAGATCATTACGCTATCAAATTCTAAATTATCATGATCAGGATATATATAATGCCAATACCATTGATAACCTACTACTTTAATAGTTAAATCTGTTTCGGGTATTTTTTCGGCATGACGCAATATTCTAAAAGACGGCACTGCAATAATAACTAAAATTATTATAGGTATTACAGTCCAAATTATTTCTATTAAAACATTATGTGAAAATTTTGCCGGTACTGGATTATTTTTTGCATTAAATCTGATACATACAAAGCCAAGTAATCCGGCAACGAATAAAACAATAGCTGTTGAGATATAAAGCAGAAAATTATGAAAATGATGTAATTCCTCCATAATCGGGCTTGCCGGCGGCTGGAACGTTACCTGCCAAGGTAACGGCTCGGAAGCAAAGCAATTACTACTAACAATCAAAAAACAAATTAAAGCAATAGACATCTTCCAAAACTTCGCTTCTAGAGGTAATTTATACATCGAGCCTAGATTCGCATCTGCATGATTGCTTATGTACGCTGCAGTGGCAAGCGCTTTCGTGTCTCCTTTAAATTCCTCTCTATAAGCTGGTTTGGAAAGATGTCTATTAATATTTTTCATAGCACATATAAAGTTATTTCTATATATAATATAAATGTATATACAGTTTTATTAAAGTAAAAATCGATAAATTTTTGTAAAAACTACATATTTTTAATAATATTTGAGCTAGAAAGTGTGCCTATATTAGGATATTGCAGTAAGTCAATAACTTTTATTACTTTCGCATTTATTAATTTTGCTTGAATTTGTTTATTTATTAACTGAGGATCGTGCTTTGTTACAGCGATTACAGAAGGACAAATATTTTGCACTAACCGAGCGTAATCATTAAAATCTTTTAGTTTAGGTAATATAAGTACTTTATCAACAAATGTGAAAGAACTTAAAATTTTTGCTCGTTGTAATTGATTATGAATAGGTTGACGTTTTTTATATTTAATAATTGTTTCATCAGGCTCTAAAGCAACGATTAAGTATTTACCTTGTTTTTTAGCTTTGCGTAGAAATTCTATATGACCGTAATGTAATAAATCAAAACAACCGCCTACTAGAACTATTTCACTATTTATAGGACAGTTTTTATTTAAAGAAATATTCTCATAATATTCTATTTTGGGCAATTTGACAGTATTATGGTTAGATGAGCAGGACATAAGATTTATAAAAATTAATAGGAATAGGAAAAGTCTAGGCATAATCTTTCTCTATATAAGTTAATGAAAATTAACTTATATAAAAAATTTAATTTTAATCAATAAAAAACTAATAAAACAGAAATAAAACAAAATTTTACAATTTTCTATTGTAATTTGTTTGTATATAGTTCATATTATTATTAGTAATGAAAATTGATTCAAATAATCTTCAGAGCAATTTTAATGAATGATACAGCACTATCTTATGATTTTAATGACATATTACCATCATCTCTTATTAGTGCACGTCTCAGGAAAATTCTCACCTCTTCCTCCTTATTATTATTTATAGCATTAGTTGTTTTTGTCTCTTTTGCCGTTAATAATTATGTTAACGACACTTTATCCATAACTTTAGTACAACCTGATAGTAGTGAAGAAGAAACAATTTCATTTAAAGAAGTAGTAGTAAAAAAAGGCGATACTATAAAGTCAATTTTGATAGAACAACATATCCCTAAAAATGAAATAGAAAAAATTGTAAGTTTAATAAAAGAGGGAAAATTATCTTCTGCTCTTAAAATAGGGCAGCAAATTACTTTTGAATATGAAACAAAAATTACCGAAAACGAAGATGAAGATTTAACTTCAGAGGTAACATTCTTAAATAAAATCGTTATAATTATCGATAAGCTAAAAACTATTGAAGTAATTAGAGAAGGTGATAATTTTAAAGTTGAAGAAATTATAGTACCTTTAAGTAAAAAAGTTGCTAAATCGTCGGTAAGTATTGAATCAAATTTTATGTTAGCCCTTAAAAAACTAGGTTTATCGAATAATAGTATAATAGAGCTGATTAATGCTTATGCTTATCAAATCGATTTTCAGCGTCAAATAAAAAGCGGTGATACCGCAACCGTAATAACGGAAAAATACGTAACGGAAGACGGTAAATTTTCTCACCACGGTAAAATTTTATATGTTTCATTAAATCTTTCAGGAAAAGAATATAATATATATCGTTATTCTCATGACAATAATGCAAATAATCATGCATTTTTTTCCGAAGACGGTAAAAGCGTAAAAAGAAGCTTACTTAAAACTCCGCTAAAAGTTATAAAAGTTTCTTCACATTACGGTAATAGAAAGCATCCGATACTCGGTTATACTAAAATACATAAGGGAGTTGACTTTGCAGCTCCAACCGGTACGCCTATATATTCCGCAGGAAACGGAGTTATAACGGAGATAGGTTGGAAGTCGGGTTATGGAAAATTTATTCAGGTAAAACATAGTGGTACGCTATCTACTGCTTATGCTCATGCTTCAAATTTTGCAAAAAATTTAAAAGTGGGAAGTATCGTAAAACAGGGGCAGGTTATAGCATATGTTGGGAGTACCGGCAGAGCTACAGGTCCACATTTGCATTATGAAGTTAAAATTGACGGCAAATATGTTAATCCTATGTCGGTTAAAACAACACCGGGTGTAGAATTAAACGGAAAAAATTTAGAGAAATTTAAACAATTAAAAAAAGAAATAAAAGCTTTGAATATTAAGCTTGATAAGGAATTGCAAGTAAGTAAAGCAGTTGAAACTTCTTTGTAGTATCGTTTATTACTAGGCATCTATGTCATTCCTAGCTAAAAGCGGGAATCCAGAAAAACAATAAAAAATTCTGTAAATCAGAATTTTTTACTGGATTGCTTCGTCAAAACTTACAGTTTTCCCTCGCAATGACGATTTGCATAACCACTCCCATACATTTAATATTTCATAAACATCTATGTTCCTACTCCTAAAAAAAATATATATAACATTTGCTCGTAGTAGTCGTATAATAATAACCTTAGTGATTATTGATCAGTTAAGTAAATGGTGGTTTATTGATAATTTGAGATGGAAACCAGGCTTAATGCTCAAGGTTACTTCTTTCTTAAATATGGTTTATACTTGGAATTACGGTATTAGTTTTGGTCTAATGCGTGAATATTATCAATATAGCAATGCTGTTTTTTTAATAACTAACACGCTTATTGTCTGTTATTTATATTATTTGATGATACGTTCAAAAACAATAGTGAGTTTTGCAGGTTATAGCTTTGTAATCGGCGGAGCTGTTGGTAATCTAATTGATAGATTTTTTAGAGGAGCAGTTTTTGACTTCATCCATTTTCATTATCAGAATTATAGCTTTCCCGTATTTAATTTAGCTGATTGCTTTATTACAATAGGAGTAATTATCTTAATAGAAGATTATTATAGTACTAAAAAAGTTATTGAAGAAAAGGCTAAAGGGAATTATAATAATGCTCAAATTGAAGCTATGGCTGAAAAAATTCGTAATGTCGAATAAGGCAATGACGATAAAATATAATTTAAATTAAAGGTGTATAAGTGAAAAAGATTTTTTTATTAGTTACTGTCTTATTAATTACTTCTGCTTGTAGTAAAAAGTTAAAAGAAACCGTAGGTATATCAACAGCCGGACCTAATGAGTATCAAGTACAGCGTGCTAAAGCACTAGAAGTTCCGCTTCATTATTATTTGCCTGATCCCGGGAATAGTAAATCGACCTATAATAATATAAAAGGACAGGGTGAATTTAATGAAGGTGAACAAGCTTTAATGCAAGAGATAAACTAAGGTTTTTCTATGTCATTCCCGCGTAGGCGGGAATCCACTTTGTCATCCCGCGACTTGATCGCGGGATCCAGCTTTAAATACTAATAGCTATTAGTATTTAAAATTATTTTTATGGACCCCGTGGTCGAGCCACGGGGTGACAGTAAAGGTTACTGGATTCCTGCCTACGCGGGAATGACATAAAACGAGCCATGCAACAACGTCGGTCAAGCCACGGGATGACAGTTTCTCGCTCACCCTTTCAATTATAAAATCATGAATTCTCATACAAAACAAAAAATAGGTGTTTTTGGGCTTGGTAAAACCGGTATATCGGTTTATGAAGAGCTGCAAGGTAAATGTGACGTAATTGTTTATGATGATTTAAAAGCAAATAGAGATATATTTGAAGAATTATATACCAACAACTCAATTGCTGCTTTATCTGATTCAAGATGGCAAAATTTAGATAAAATTGTCTTAAGCCCTGGAATTCCTTTAACGCATAAGATAGTAGGTATTGCAAAAAATTTTAATATTCCAATCATTTCCGATATAGATTTATTATTTGAAAAATCAAAAAATTTAAACTTTATCGTCGTAACCGGTACAAACGGTAAAAGTACTACTGCTGCTTTAATAAGCCATATCTTAAATAGTAACGGTTTAGACTATCCGGTTGCCGGTAATATTGGAGTTCCTGCTTTGGAAGCTAAAGCAAGTAAGGATGGATATATACTTGAATTGTCTTCTTTTCAGCTAGATCTAGTAAAAACCTTTACAGCTAAAATAGCCGTGCTTCTTAATATAACTCCCGACCATTTGGATAGACATCAAGACATGACCGGTTATATTGCAGCAAAATCTAAGCTTTTTGATCGAATGGATAAAGATAGTTATGCAGTAATTAATATTGATAATGATTATTGTCGTGAAATTTTTATAACATTGCAGCAAGAGCAGCGTATAAAACTAATTCCTTTTTCGGTTACTAAAATTCTTGAAAACGGCATTTCGGTAGTTGATAATAAAATTAACGATAATGATATAAGTTATAAATTATTTTTTAATAAAAATTTGCAAGGAACTCATAATTATGAGAATATCGCTGCAAGCTATGCAGTAGCTAAAATAATAGGAGTAGAGTCTAAAAAAATACTTGAGTCTATAAGTAGTTTTCAAAGTTTACCTCATAGAATGCAATATATCGGTAGTATAAATAATATAAGTTTTTATAATGATAGTAAAGCAACAAATGCCATATCTGCCGTGCAATCAATTAAAGCATTAGATAATATTTACTGGCTTGCTGGAGGAATCCCTAAAGAGGGCGGTATTGAGGAAATAAAGCCTTATTTTAGTAAAATTAAGAAAGCTTATTTTTACGGTCAAGCTAAAGAAATATTTGCAAATACTGCTAAGAATATAGTAGATTTTGTAATATGTGATAATCTTGAGCAGGCTTTTGAGCTTGCTTATAAGGATGCAGTAGGTGATAACGCGGAGGTGAAAAATATCTTGTTAGCACCTAGCTGTAGCTCATATGATCAGTTTAAAAATTTTGAAGAGCGTGGCGAGTTGTTTATGAGGTTGTGTAGTAATCTTGTGTCATTCCTGCGAAAGCGGGAATCCAGTTTTTAAACAAATTATATACTAATATTATATTACTATTTTTTATGGATTTCTGCTTTTAGCTGTGTTGTTGCATGGCTCGATTTTCTTCCTGTCATCCCATGATTTATTCACGGGATCCAGTTAAAAATATCAATAATATTGATATTTTTAATTATTTTTCTGGATACCGTGGTCAAGCCACGGGGTGACATCGAGGGCGTTTTTTGAGCCATGCAACAAGCCCGCTTTTAGCTAGGAATAACATCAAATGTTTATTATAAATAACGAAATATCTAATAATTTTATAAAATTATGGTGGCGGAGTACCGATAGGCAAATAATAATTTCTTTAATTATCTTATTTGCTTTTAGTCTAATGCTTGTTACTACCTCAGGTTCAGCAGTAGCAAGTAGAATAGGGCTTGAAGAAAGTTATTTTGCATCTAGACAAATATTTTATTTAGCTGCCGCTTCAGGGCTTATATTATTATTTTCATGTCTTAATAAAAAATGGTTAAGGCGTTTTGCAATAGTTGGGTTTATTGCTAGTATAGTTTTATTAATAGCAGTTAAATTTTTTGGTTATGAAGTAAAAGGGGCAGTGCGATGGATTAATATTTTAGGTCTATCTATTCAGCCTTCGGAATTTATCAAACCGTTTTTTGCGGTTGTTATAGGCTGGATATTATCGCTAAAATTTAATGATGATTTTCCAAGTTTTACGATTTGTGTAATACTTTATTCTATTGTTGCTATTCTCTTAATTATTCAGCCGGATTTTGGAATGCTTGTAATGATTACGGCAGTTTTCGGTATTCAGCTGTTTATTGCGGGTATGCCGATATTTTGGATTGTTCTAGCCGGTTTTTTAGGAATGATAGGAGTAACTATCGCTTATTTTTGGTTACCGCACGTCACGCAAAGAATTAATTCATTTTTAGATCCCGATAGTAGCGAGAATTATCAAGTTAGTAAGTCTCTTAAGGCTTTTGAGCATGGCGGATTATATGGACGAGGTCCAGGGGAGGGAGCAGTAAAGCAGGTACTACCCGATTCGCATACGGATTTTATTTTTGCCGTAGCAGGTGAGGAATTTGGTGCTATTATTTGCCTTATTGTTATAGGTATATTTGCTTTTATAGTATTAAGAAGTCTTATTAAGTTATTAAACGAAACAGATAAATTTGTACAATTCGCTGCTAGCGGTATAATTGCACAATTAGGGCTTCAGGCAATAATTAACATGGGGGTGACTTTGCATTTACTTCCTACTAAAGGTATGACATTACCGTTTATTAGTTACGGTGGTTCTTCGACGCTTGCAATTGCTATCGCTACCGGTATGCTTCTTGGCTTTACAAGACACAGAACACCTTTAAATTCGTACAAAATTCGTAATATTGAAATATGAAAAAAATAATTTTAGTAGCAGGTGGTACGGGCGGGCATTTTTTTCCGGCTGTTGCTCTTGGAGAAGAATTAATCAAGCGTGGATATGAAGTTCATTTTATTACTGATTTAAGATGCCAAAAATATATAAGTCAGAATATGGGGTTAATTTTTCATATCTTAGATTTAAAACGCTCAGATAATATTTTTTTATTTTTACCAAATTTATCAATTGCGATCTTAAAAGCTATTAAATTATTATATAATATCAAATCTTCAGCTATTATAGGATTTGGCGGTTATCCTGTTATAGCTCCAATGTTTGCGGCAATTTTTTTAAGAGTACCGATTATAATTCATGAACAGAATTCTTATCTTGGAAAAGTTAATAAATTTTTTGCAAGCTTTGCTAAAAAGATAGCTATTTCTTATGAAGACGTAAAAAATTTACCGGAATTTATAAAAAGTAAAATAGTAGTTACTGGTGGAGTAGTTAGAAGGAATATTAGGGAGTTGGATTCTGTAGTGTACTCAGTGTCACCCCGTGGCTTGACCACGGTGTCCAAAAAAATAAAAAAAAGACTGGATTCTATGGTCAAGCCACAGAATGACAAGCTTTTTACTATATTCATCTTTGGCGGTAGTCAAGGAGCTAAGCTATTTTCAGAGCTGATACCTGCAAGTATTCAAATTTTAATGCAAAAACAGCCAAATCTTAAATTAAATATAATCCAGCAAGCAGCATTAGATGATCAAGTAAAAATAAAAGATATATACTCTAAATTAAACATTAATTATGAATTTGCCGAATTCTTTGATAATATGGCATTAAAATATAAAGAAACTGATTTAGTGATTTCAAGAGCAGGAGCATCTACTATAGAGGAATTGACCTATATAGGGTTGCCGGCAATTTTTATCCCGCTGCCTAGTGCTGCAAATAATCATCAATATTACAATGCAAAATTGCTTGCAGATAAAAAAGCCGGATGGTGTTTAGAGCAGAATAATATCTCTGCAGGAAAATTAGCAGATAAAATACTCGATTTGATAAATAATCCTAAGATATTAGAGGATGCTTCACAAAATTTATTAAAAAGAAGAAAAGAAGGGCAGGTGTTATTAAGTGATTTAATAGAAAAAGTGATTTGTCACCCCGTGGCTTGACCACGGGGTCCAATTAAAAATATTAGTTGTTTTACTGGATACCGTGGACAAGCCACGGGGTAACACTGAAAGTGTTTTTCAATCCACGCGGGAAGGCCTTGTTGCGTGGATATCTAATCGTCATTGCGAGGAGCAAAGCCTTGCTGCAATCCAGAAAAAATAATAAAAAAACTCTGTAAATCAGAATTTTTTTTCTTCCTTGCTTCGTCGAATTACTAAGTAATTCTTCTTGCAATGACGGAAAGTCCACGCGGGAATGACATAAAACGATTCATACAACAATGTCAGCTCGCAATGACGTAATGGGAAACATACAACAAGACCAAAAATACCTCAGAATAACAATAATTTAATTAAGCACACAGAACTTTAGTACTTTATCCTTGCAAGTTTAGCTATTATGTGGCATTAATCATAATAAAAGTTTTGGAATAATATAAATATATGTTAAAAAAAATTATAATATTATTTTTAGGAATGTTTTTACTTTCGGCTTGTACCGATAATTTTAGAAGCTATTTTCAAAGATCCGCAAATAATAGATTAGTTGATAGTAAAGGTGCTAAAGGCGGCAAAAGAAAACCTGTATATAATAATAAATATATTACTTTGGCTAAAAAGAATATAGTAGAAGATAATCTTGATTATGATAACGACGATGATGATGACTATGATAGCGATAGTCCTTTAAGAGGAGAAAGAATCGATCCTGTAAAGAGAAATCGTGAAATGTATCTTAAGATGATTAAAAGGGATATAGCAAGGCAAAAAGCAGAATCCGGCTTCGCTGAATCCGATGATGATATGACTTTAAGTAGAGCGAATAAAAAAGTTAGAAAAGACGATAGCGATAAAGAAAAAAAGATGCAAGAGGAATTAAATCAGATAAAAGCAATGCTTAGAGAAACTAAGCGTGATATATCAAAATATACTTGTCCAAATGCTACCGTAAACCAAAATTATGCACCGCCCGTTACAAATTATGAACCTGTAAATTATCCACCGGTAAAAAATAGTAAGCCGTATAATAATAATTCTAAAGTAAAGCAAAAATTTATCCGTGAAGATGATGATAACGGCAGTAATGCTTGTTCGATATAATATAATCATTCCTGTAAAGTGCTAGCCTTGTTGCATGGCTACCAAATCGTCATTGCAAGGAGGCATTGTTGTGTGGACTGGTAAAACCTACGGTGTCACCCTGTGGCTTGACCACGGGGTCCATAAAAACAATAAAAAATACTAATAATTTTAGTATTTTTAACTGGAACCCGCTACAAGCTCGTGGGATGATAGAGGTAAAATTGATCCACGCAACAATGCTTTCTTGTAATGACGAAAAACTGAGCCATGCAACAAGACCAGTCAAGCCACGGTATGACACCGAGTGCATTTTTCGATTCCTGCAACAAAGTCGGTGAACGCTCGCAATGACGTTGCTTGTACTACCACTCCCCTCCGAGTGTATGGAAAATATTAACCATAGAACTTAGCTGTGAAAGTTTTATAGCCACCCCGTCAATTTCGTTTTGTAGTACGTTTTGTTTAGCTGTAAGCACTGTTAAGTAATCTATATTACCTCGTTTATAACGCTGATCAGCAAGCTTAAATATAGATGTTAAAGCTGCTTCATTTTGTTGCCAAATATGAAAATTACTGTTTGATGTTTGTTCAAACGATAAAGCATCCATAACTTCCTAAAAAGCTGTGCGTACTACTGATTTATATTGTGCTATATATTGTTCTTTAACACTTTCGGCAATTTGTACATTAGCTCTAGTTTTGCCAAAATCAAAAATAGGTCCTGCTATGTTGCCGCCCACCTGCCAAGTCTCAGCTGAGTTAGTAAATAGAGTATTAAGTTTATTGCTACCGAATCCTAATAAACCTATTAAAGAAATTTGCGGAAAATAAGTAGCTTTTATTGCTTTTAAGTTTGCATCTGCTGCTAGTAAATTCTGCTCTGCTGCTTTAATATCCGGTCTTTGCTCTAAAAGTTCTGACGGTAATATTTTAGGTGATACCGGTATAGCAGGAAAGTAATCTATTGGTTTATTACGATAAATTAAGCCGTTTACTATATTTTCAGGAGTCCTACCTACTAAAATTTTCAAAGCGGTTTCCTGCTCATGTCTTTGTTGTTTTAAAGGCGGTAATGATAAATTAGTAAGTGCAAGCTCGGAAGCAGCTTCACTAACCGATATTAAATCACCCACACCAAGATTATATAATTTCTGATTTAATTTATAAATTTCCGTTTGAGCCTCAATTAGCTTTTCAGTTAGATAGATTTGTTTGTCTAATGCTAAAAGGTTAAAGTAACTTATAGTGACGTTACTTATAACCGATAAACGTACCGCTGCCTTGCTATACTCGCTTGCAAGGAAAGTTTTTTTAGCCGATTCGCTAGCGTTTGCAGCTGCCACCCATAAATCCAGTTCATAATTAAGCACGCTTGCTAGCCCAAAATTATTAGAAAATTTTGGCTAATTCGGTGCTTTTGTTTCCTTGCTATTTTTTGTTCGATTTGCTCCTCCCTGTAAATTGATTTGTGGAAATCTATAAGAATTAACAAGGTTAAGTTGAGCTTTTGCTGCTAGCACATTACTCATTGCTAGTTCAATATCGGAGTTATTGTCTAATGATTCTTTAATTAGCTCATTTAACATTGTGTCGTTAAATTGCAACCACCACTTGGAGGATGTATTATCTTTCTGTGCTATAGAATAATTATTCCAAGTAGTAGGTAATGGGAGGTTAGGGATAGTATTATTTTGTTTAGTACTACAACTACATAACAGGAATATAAAAATTGATATAGCAGGTATGTTATTTCTATAAGGGCATTGTTGTGTGGATTGATTTTCATCGTCATTGCGAGAAGAAACTGTAAGTTTCGACGAAGCAATCCAGTTAAAAATGCTAATTTTTAACATTTTTATTATTTTTCTGGATTGCCACGCTCCCTTTCTTTGGTCGCTCGCAATGACGATTTTGTACAGCAATGCCTAGCCTTTGCAGGAATGACATAAAATTCTTTAGTAGGTTCATAAAATAAATTAACATTACTTAATTTTAATTATGAATTTTTAAACTACTATGTCAATATAGACTATTGTTTTTTCAACTAACTATTTTTGTAACTGTGTAATAATGTTGCTAACTTTTCAGAAATAACTTTAATATTATAATTTTGTTTGAGAGTAAGATAGGCGTTTTTAGAAAATTCCTTTGCTTTTATAGGGTTATCTATTAGATAGGCGATTTTTTCTGCTAAATCTTCAGCAGAGCCGGCTTTACAAATAAGCCCGTCTTGCATGTCGCTTAAGATTTCTGCAGGTCCTTCAGTATCTGTACTAACGATAGGAATGCTTGCCTCCATTGCTTCAAGCACTATAATTCCAAACGGTTCATGAAGAGACGGTAAACAAAAAATATCTATTTGTTTAAAAAAATTATCTCTATCATTAACCCATCCCGTAAATGATATTTGATCTTGTAAATTAAGTTTACGTGCTAAAGCAATTAAATTATCTTTTTCTTCACCGCTTCCACCTATAACAACTTTAATATCATATTTTTTTTCTTTTAAAATTTTTATAGCATTAATAAAAACATCAACACCTTTTTTAGCTACAAATCTTGCTAGTACACCAATTACGATAGGTTTTCTATATGTTTTATTTGGAGTAAAGTCTTTAGAAATATTTATCATATTCGGTAAGGTGCATATCCTAGATTCGGCAAAGTTATTTTTTAGTAAAAATTTTTTCATATGATGCGTCAAGGCAATAATAAAATCACATTTACGTAGTCCTTTTAAACTATAATTATGAGCGATACCGATTAATTTTATATTTTGTGATTTAGCAAATTTACTAAAATTTATTGCTCTATTACCGTGTGCTATAATTATATTGGGTTTAATTTTGTAGATTATATATTTAAGAATAAGTACCGATAACGGATCAATCGGTACTAAGTTAGGTAGTTTAAAACTTGTCTTATGTAGAAAAGAATTTATTTTTGCTTTGTAAGAAGTGATATTTATAACCTCAATTTTTTGCATTTCAAGAGCTGCATTATAATCTAAAAATGCTTGTTGAATTCCGCCAAGATCACGACTTAGCATAATATTAAGTATCTTCATTACTTTAACTTTTCGATTTCTTCTTCTGTTAAATCGGTAAATTCCATAATTTCATCTAAAGGTCTATTTTTTGCTAACATTTTTTTAGCCATAGAAATTTTTTGCCTGGCTTCTCCTTTGGTCTCTCCTCTTGCTTCTCCTTTAGCTTCGGCATCCATAATTTTTTGTTCTTCTACGGCTAAATTATCCATTTCGGTTTTTATCATTTTTTCATAAGTATTTAACTCTTCTTCAGACCAACTAGCTTGATCTAAAGCATAAAAAGCTTTTTTAATAATAAAATCATGACCTATTAAACTCTCCATTTCTTCTAGAGTGCTTTCATGTGCATGTTTAAAGAAATATGCCCATTTTTCTTGAAGATTCTCTAATTGATCTAATTCTTTATTAAATTTCTCAAGTTCTAAAAAAATAAAATAAAAATCTTGTAAGTCGTTCTCGTAAGTCTTGGTATCAAGAAGCCTATGATTTGATCTCCAATCTTTTTTATCGGGAAATAAAATAAAATCGGCAATAGCTAAGAATATTACTCCTCGGAGTTTTGCGTATACTGCCATTTTCTTATGATTCTCATCCTCTTTGAGTATTTGCCTTGAATAGGCTTTTGCCGCATAAAGTTGAGCTCTTTTCTCAAAGCCCGGATGTTTACTTACTTGCATCTCTACGATGAATTGAGTACCGTGTTTATCTTTGCACAATACATCTACTATAGATTGTCTATAAGCTGCAATATCAGGATCTTGGTTAGTTTTTAAAAAAGTAACTTCGGTAATTATTTCTTCTCCCGTATAACCCAAAATATCATTTAGAAAATGAATAAGTATATCCTTGTTTTTTTCTGTACCGAAAATTTTTAAAAATGCGTAGTTATTTTTAGGGTCTAAGAAACGTGAAATTAGCATAATAGTCTATATTTTTATATATCATCACTTCATTATAGCAAATTCCAAGAAATTTGCTATAATACAATTTCCTAATATGTAAAACATTATGATTAGTAAAATTAACTTTGTAAAAATGCATGGTCTCGGTAATGATTTTGTTGTTGTTAACGAACGAGATTTATTAAGTTCATATGATTTATCGCAGTTAGCAAAAAATATGGCTGATCGTCATATGGGTATAGGTTGTGATCAGTTTATTATTTATGAAGAGCATGATGATTTTTATGAGATGATTATCTATAATATAGACGGCTCTAGTGCTAAATTATGCGGTAATGCTACAAGATGTTTAGCCAAGTTAATTTATCTTGATACGGGAAAGAAAGATATTACTGTAATGGTAGGCAATAAAAAATTGCTATGTAATGTGGAGGATGAAAATAATATTAGTGTTAATGTAGGAAGTGTTAGTTTTAATGAAGCTTGGATGCCAAGCCGTGATAAAATTTGGGAACTCGCAGAGCGTTATATGATTGATTTAAAGGAAACTATTTGCGTTGATATAGGTAATCCACATTTGGTTATTTTTAGTAAGTTAGAACCTCAAGATCAAAAAATCGTCGGTGAAAAATTACAGGCTAAGGAATTATTCGCAGATGGGGTAAACGTTAATTTTGCTGAAGTAAAAGATAATAAAATCTATTTATCCGTTTGGGAGCGAGGGGCAGGATTAACTCTTGCTTGCGGAAGTGGGGCTTGCGGTAGTTTTGCTGCCGGTTTAAAGCTCGGTTTTATCCATTCACCGAGTATGTTAGTATTTAAGCATGGCAGCCTTACTATGAAAGAAGAAAACGGTAATATAATAATGCAAGGAGCAGCTACGCTTGTAGCACGTGGGAAATATTATTGTGAGCAATAATTTAAGACAAGAAGTAGTAACATTCGGCTGTAGACTTAATATTTACGAAAGTGAGATAATACGAAAAAATTTGGAATTATCGGGTATCGATAATGTAGCAATATTCAATACTTGTGCAGTAACTAAAGCAGCTGAGAAACAAGCAAGACAAGCTATCCGCAAGGCTAAAAAAAATAATCCTGATTTAAAAATTATCGTTACCGGTTGTAGCGCTCAAACAAGTCCACAAATGTATGGTAATATGCCGGAAGTTGACAAAGTTATAGGTAATGAAGAGAAGTTATTGCCTAGCTATTACCAAATTACGGATGAAAAAATAGCAGTTAACGATATAATGTCGGTGAAAGAGACGGCAGGTCATTTAGTAAGTAGCTTTGACGGTAAATCTCGTGCTTTTATTCAGGTACAAAACGGTTGTGATCATTTTTGTACTTTCTGTATTATCCCTTACGGTAGAGGTAAAAGTAGATCAGTACCGATAGGAGCTATAGCAGAGCAGGTAAAGCATTTAGTACTAAACGGCTTTAAAGAAGTAGTTTTTACCGGTGTTGACGTTACGGCTTACGGTTCAGATTTACCAGGAAGCCCAACATTTGCACAAATGATTAAACGAGTTTTAAATTTAGTGCCTGAACTAAAAAGGCTTCGTTTATCTTCAATAGATGTTGCAGAAATAGATGATGAACTTTTTGAGCTTATAGCTTATAGTGAGAGAATAATGCCGCATTTTCATATTAGCTTGCAAGCAGGCGATGATATGATATTAAAACGTATGAAAAGACGTCATAATAGGGCAAATGTAATAGAGTTTTGTCGAAAGTTGCGGGCTATAAGACCGGAAGTATCGTTTGGAGCTGATATTATAGCAGGTTTCCCGACTGAAACTCCTGAAATGTTTGAAAATACAAGAAAATTAATTTCAGAAGCGGAATTACAATATTTACATGTTTTTCCTTATTCGGAAAGAGAAGGAACACCTGCAGCACGTATGCCGCAAGTACCGAAAGCTATAAGGAAAGAAAGAGCTGAAATTCTAAGACAAGAGGGGCAGAATCAGTTATCTGAGTTCTTTAAGAAGCATATAGGTCAGAAATTAGAGTTATTGGTAGAGAATAATAATATCGCCCATACCGAGAATTTTATTCCGGTGAAGTTAGATAAACCTTTAGAAATAGGGCAGATATTTAAAGCGAAGTTGGTGGGGGTAGAAGAGAATTATATGAAGTGTATGTTGATTTAACCACCTCGTCATTACGAGGAGCCGTAGGCGACGTGGCAATCTCATGAAATAATACTAATTCCTGAGATTGCCGCGTCGATCAAAAAACGTCCTCTGTGTCATCCCGTGGCTTGTCCACGTGATCCAGCATAAAGCGAGATAAATCGAGCTTTTTATAGCTGTATTTTTTATTACTGGATCCCGTGGACAAGCTATGGGATGACAGTGTTAACATAAAACAAACAAAAAATAATCATGGAAAATATAGAAACAATATTAAGACTTGCTGAGGAAAAAATCTTATTAGTACAAAACTTAAAAGATCTACAAGAATATAAAGTAGAGTTTTTAGGCAAAAACGGTATAGTGACCGGTGAGCTTAAAAAACTAGGTAGTTTAAATGAACAAGAACGTAAAGAATTTGGCTTAAAAATCAATAAATTAAAAGATAAAATACAGAATATAATAAAAGCAAAAGAAGAAATTTTAGAGGAGCAGGAACTAAATTTAAAACTTGCTGCCGATAAAATTGATTTAACAATCCCTGCAAGAAGATATAAGCAAGGCTCTATTCATCCAATAACACAATGTATGGAGGAGTTAATACAAGTATTTTCGCAGTTTGGTTTTACTATCTATGACGGACCGAATATTGAAGATGATTTTCATAATTTTACTGCTCTTAATTTTGAGGATGATCATCCGGCAAGGCAAATGCATGATACTTTTTATTTAAAAGGTCAGGAAAATAATAAACCATTGTTACTTCGTACTCATACTTCAACAGTAGAGATTAGGGCGATGAAAAACGGCAAACCGCCTTTTAGATTTATAGCTCCGGGTAGGACTTATAGGTCTGATTCAGATATGACGCATACGCCGATGTTTCATCAAATAGAAGGGCTAGTTGTGGATAAAAATATCAATATGGGACATTTAAAATATGTTATCACGGAATTTATAAAAAGCTTTTTTGAAAATTCTAATGTTGAACTACGTTTTAGACCTAGCTTTTTCCCCTTTACAGAACCTTCTGCCGAAGTTGATATTCGGATGAATAAAAACGATAAATGGCTTGAGGTACTCGGTTGTGGGATGACTCATCCCAACGTGCTTAAAAATGTCGGTATCGATAGTAGCGAGTATCAAGGTTTTGCTTTTGGGCTTGGGGTAGAGCGTTTTGCAATGCTAAAATATAATATCAAAGATTTAAGACAATTTTTTGAGGGAGATATGCGTTGGCTTAAACATTATAATTTTGGGAGCTTTGATATACCGAATTTAGCAGGAGGGCTTACGAAATGAAATTTACATTATCATGGTTAAAACAATTTTTAGAGACTTCTAGCACAGTTATTGAAATTGCCGAAGCCCTAACAGCTATTGGTCTTGAAGTAGAAGAGGTAATAGATAAAGCGGCAGAACTACAAAAGTTTGAAGTAGCATATATAGCAAGTACTAAACCTCACCCGTCAGCCGATAAGTTAAAACTTTGTGATGTTGAGACTAAAAGCGGTATGCGACAAATAGTTTGCGGTGCGAGTAATGCAAGAGCAGGTATAAAAGTAGTACTTGCAAATATCGGAATAGAAATACCAAACGGTAAGTTTAAAATTAAGGAATCTATTATTAGAGGCGAAAAAAGCTGTGGTATGCTTTGCTCTGAAGAAGAATTACTGCTAGCTTCAGAGTCTGAAGGGATTATAGAGCTATCTGAAGATGCTGTAGTTGGAGAGAATTTTACTAAATATTACGGTTTAGATGATCCTATATTTGTTATTAACGTTACTCCTAATCGTGGTGATGCACTTGGAGTTTACGGCATTGCAAGAGATTTAGCAGCTAAAGGAATAGGAACACTTAAAGAGCTAGAAATTCCAGAAATAAAGAGTACATTTACTTCTAAAATGAAGCTTAACGTGCAAGACAAAGAAGCCTGCCCTTTATTTACTTTTAGAGAAATAAGAAATTTAGAAAATAAACCAAGTCCTTATTGGTTACAGAAATTATTAAAAAATGTCGGGGTAAAAACTATTTCAAGCTTAGTGGATGTAACAAATTATATTTCTTATAGCTTTGGGCAGCCGATGCATGCTTATGATGCGGATAAGATAAAAGGGGGAATTAGTGTAGCACGCCATTGCAAGGAAGGGCAATTGTCATCCCGCGGCTTGACCGCGGGATCCAATGAAATTACTAATGCGGTAAGTTATTCTATGGATCCCGCGGTCAAGCCGCGGGATGACAAGGAAACCGGATTGCGGGATGACACTGATCGATTCCACGCTCTAAACGGCAAAGAATATTTACTTACCGAAAATGATTTAGCTATAAAAGATGAAAGCGGTATCCAAGGTCTTGCCGGTGTCATTGGCGGGGCTAAGAGTAGTTGTACTGATAGTACGACTAATATAATACTGGAAGTTGCATGTTTTAATGCTAAAATGGTTGCAGCTAGCGGGCGAAGATTTCAAATTGATACGGATGCTAGATATCGTAATGAGCGTAATATCGATAGAAATTTTACGGAAAAATCTTTAGACATAGCTACTAATCTTATTTTATCAATATGCGGAAATGGTGAAGTATCGGAAGTAGTGAAATTCGGTGAGAAAGAGCCTCAAAAAAAACCTTTAGATTTTTCAGCATACTATTTAGAAAAAATTACGGGAATTAAATTAAATATCAAAGAGATAGAAGCTATATTAAATGAACTAGGATTTATTACGGATGTTAAAGGTGAGATTATAAAGGTAATAGCTCCCTCTTGGCGTCATGATATAACTATTTTAGAAGATATAGCTGAAGAAATCGCTCGTATTTACGGTTATGATAAAATAGAGAGTATAAAACTACCCGAACTAGACCAAGATAATAATAAGCTAAGAGAGTATAAAAGAATATCTAGTTTTAAAAGGATATTAGCAAGCAAAGGCTATGATGAGGTAGTAACTAACTCTTTTATGAGTAGTGAAGATGCAAAGTTATTTGCTGAATTAAAAGAAGAGTTATTTTTGCTTAATCCTATTAGCATAGGAGACAATTATATGCGTCCTACTATACTGCCGAATTTGTTAAGTATAATAAGTAAAAATCTAGCACGCTCTATAAAAGATATGGCTTTTTTTGAAGTTGGACCGAGTTTTATAGATTTAAATACGGAAGTAACTTATTTAACGGCAATTATAAGCGGTTCATATAATAATAAAAATCCTCATTCACTTGGACGAGGCTATGATGTTTTTGATCTTAAAGGCGATTTAGAGCTAGTAGTGGATTATGCAGGACTATCTATAGATAAATGTATAGCAACAAATGGGACAGCGTTGCCACAATATTATCATCCAACTAGAGCAGTAAATATAGGGCTTGGTAAAAATTTATTAGGTCATTTTGGACAGATACACCCTAAAATCTTGAAATATTACGATATTAATCAGGAAATATTTGCATTCGAGCTAAATATTACAAATTTGTCGTTGATAAAAGCTAAATTCGGTAAAAGAGACGAATTTGCAGTATCGGATTTCCAAGCTAATTTTAGAGATTACGCATTCATTGTTGATCAAGATCATAGAGTTGGTGAAATAATATCATATATAAATAATTTTAATAAAAAGCTTGTCAAATCAGTTATATTATTTGATATTTATAGTGGTGATAAATTACCTGAAGGTAAAAAATCTATAGCGGTTAAAATAGAGCTACAAGCAGATGATCGGACATTATCTGATACTGATTTAAATTCGTTCAGTAAAGATTTAGTTACTGCCATCTCGCAAAAATTTCAAGGAACATTAAGAGAATAACAATATGTTAAAATTAATAGTTGAAACAAAAACGTTAGTTCAGTCCCTAGGGTTTGCAAGTTCCGTTGTTGAAAAACGTAATGTAATACCTGAATATGCAAACATTAAATTATCGGCAAAAGACGGTAATCTAGAGCTTAGTTCTACTAATATGGATTTGTACTTAAGTCAAAAAATAGCAGTACAGGTAGTAAGTGAAGGTGAATTTACCGTTTCTACGAAAACTCTAAATGATATAGTCCGAAAACTTCCGGATTCCGAGCTTACATTAACAGATCTCGGTACAACGGGACTTGAAATCAAAGGAAAAAATTGTAAATTTAATTTATTCACTTTGCCGGTTAGTTCTTTTCCTCCAATGGATAGTATTAATCCTGAAGCAAGTTTTAAAATTTCCTGCATGGATTTTGCTAAAATAATCGAATCGACAAAATTTTCGATTTCTTTAGATGAAACTCGTTATAATTTAAACGGTGTTTATTTACACATAAAAGACAAAGAGTTTTGTTCGGCAAGTACCGATGGGCATAGGCTTTCGATTTCATGGGTAACATTAGAAAAACAAATAAAGAATTTTGGAGTTATATTACCGCAAAAAAGTGCAGAGGAAATTTTAAAAATAGTTAAAGATCCTAAAAATATAAATGAAGATATAGAAATTTTATTAAGTAGCAATAAGATTAAATTTATATGTAACGAAAATACTATTATGCTATCAAAGCTTATAGACGGTACTTTCCCTGATTATAGTGCTTTTATTCCGGAAAGCAGCAGCTCAAAATTAGTAATTAATAGAAAAATATTTGCAGATAGTATAGAAAGGATAGCGATAATAACCGTTGAAAAATTTAGAGCGGTAAAATTATCGTTATCTCGTGAAACCTTAGAGATTAGTGCCATCGGTGAAGCAAGAGGTAACGCAAAAGAGGTTATTAATTCTTCACAAGGTAAGGAAAGTTTTTATGAATATAATAGTGATGAGTCTTTAGCTATAGGCTTTAATCCGCAATATTTGGAAGATGTCTTAAAAGCCGTGAAGTCGGATTTAGTAGAACTATATTTTTCAGATGTTTCAGCACCGGTACTTATTAAATTTCCTGAGAATCCTAAAGATATTTTTGTCGTCATGCCAGTTAAGGTGTAGAGTAGTTATATGTCATTCATGCAAGGCATTGTTGCGTGGATCAAAAAGCACACTCGGTGTCATCCCGTGGCTTGACCATGGGATCCAAAAAAACACTTAAAGTATTAATAATTTTAGTATTTTTAGCTGGATACCGCGATCAAGTCGCGGTATGACAACGAAAGATTCCCGCTTCTAGCTATGAATGACATAGAGGGGTATAGGAATGACATAAAAGGCGGTGAGAATGACATACAATTAGTTCAAATAATTTTTGACTAATAGCCAAAGCTTCTCTATTATTTCCCTCAAGCACCCTAATTAAAATATTGGTTATGAAAAAAATTATCGGATTATTTTTTGTAATTATACTTAGTGCAATAAGTACTAGTATCTTAGCGGATGATTATCCAAAAACAGAACGAGAGCAGAAATGGGACGAAGTAGGTTCTATAGCAGGTGAAGAAGGATTAGTTTTTAGACCGGGCAGGGTAAAAAACGAATCTACTAAAGCTGTAGGAGGCTCGGTTAATAAATATCTTTGGCAAGCAGCATTAGAGACTATAAGTTTTGCTCCTCTTGCATCAGCTGACTCAAACGGCGGTGTGATTATTACGGAATGGTATAGCCCACGCTCTAATCCTAATTTTCGATTTAAAATCAATATATTTATCAAAGACGATGTAATAAGCCCTGATTCAATTGAAGTGAAAGTATTTGAAGAAATGCTTAAAAATAAACAATGGGTACTTAATGAAAACACCTCAAATCTTGCTATCACGCTTGAAGATAAAATTTTAAGAAAAGCTAGAGATATATATATTAATAGTGCTAGGTAATATTCCTCTCGGTGTCAAACCGGCATTGCCCGCATGGATTGAAAAACGCATTCGGTGTCATCCCGTAGCTTGACCACGGTATCCAAAAAAAATAAAATAAAGTAAAAAAAAAGGACTGGATACCGTGGTCAAGCCACGGGATGACACTAATAAAGACATAACAAATAAAAAAATATGAATCAAATAGAACAAAAATGGCAACAAATTTGGCACGATGAGAAAGCTTTTGAGGTATCAAACGAGAGTAGCAAGCCAAAATATTACGTACTTGAAATGTTGCCTTATCCTTCCGGTAAAATCCATGTAGGTCACGTACGCAACTATTCTATAGGTGATGTTATTGCAAGGTTTATGACTATGCAAGGTTTTAATGTGCTTCATCCGATGGGCTGGGATGCTTTCGGGCTACCTGCCGAAAATGCCGCAATAAAAAATAATTCTCATCCGAAAGATTGGACTTATTCTAATATTGAGAATATGAAAAAGCAGCTAAAATCTATGGGCTTTTCTTATGATTGGTCTAGAGAGATAAATAGTTGTGATCCGCAGTATTATAAACATGAGCAGAAATTCTTTTTAGAGCTTTATGAGAGAAACCTTGCTTATCAAAAAGAATCGCTTGTTAATTGGGATCCGGTTGATAATACCGTTCTTGCAAATGAGCAAGTTGTAGATGGGCGTGGTTGGCGTTCAGGTGCAATTGTTGAGAAACGTTATTTAAAGCAATGGTTCTTAAAAATCACCGATTATGCCGAAGAGTTATTAAATGAAATTCAGAATTTAAAAGAATGGCCTGAAGCCGTTCGCTCTATGCAAGAGAAATGGATAGGTAAATCGATAGGTGCCAACTTTCATTTCAAAATTAAGGATAATGAAGATAATACTATAGAAATATTCTCAACCAAACCTGAAACTATTTTCGGAGCTGGTTTTATAGGAATTGCCTTTAATCATCCGATAATAGAGAAATTAATTTCTAAGACACCTGAAATATTGAGTTTTATAACTAAATGTTCGCATATTACAGGAAGTAGCAAACTAGAAAAGGATGAAAAAGAGGGAGTCTTTACCGGTCTTTATGTCATTCATCCTTTCGATTCAAATATAGTTTTACCGGTTATTATTACGAATTTTGTGTTAATGGATTACGGCACTGGTGCTGTTTTTGGTTGTCCTGCTCATGACGAACGTGACCATGAATTAGCTGTTAAAATGAATTTGCCTATTAAGCAGGTAATTGAAACGGATATTGATGTACAAAAGACCGCTTATACGGAAGATAGAATTTTGGTTAACTCAGATTTTCTAAACGGCTTAACTAGTAATGAAGCAAAACAAAAAGTAATCGATGAATTTGAGAAACTAGGCATAGGTAAACGCAGTGTAAATTATCGTCTAAAAGATTGGGGAATTTCTCGTCAACGTTTTTGGGGATGTCCTATTCCTATGATTCAATGCGAAGCTTGCGGCATAGTTCCCGTACCTTACAAAGACTTACCCGTTACGTTACCTGATGATGTTAGTTTTGACGGTCACGGTAATCCGCTTGATCATCATCCTAGTTGGAAACATGTTAATTGTCCAAAATGCGATAAGTCGGCTATTCGTGAAACTGATACTTTTGATACATTTTTCGAGTCATCTTGGTATTTTACGAGATATTGCAATAGCAATGCTACAGAGATGACCGATAAAAAAGCTTGTGATTATTGGCTACCGGTGGATAAATATATAGGCGGTATAGAACATGCAGTAATGCATCTATTATATGCAAGGTTTTTCACAAAAGTAATGAACGAACAGAATTATGTAAGCGTTCGTAAGCCTTTTAAAGGGCTATTTACTCAAGGGATGGTGCTGCATGCTACTTATAAAGATGAACATAATAATTGGTTATATCCTGAAGAAGTAGTTAAAAAAGGTAATGAATTTTTTCATAAAGAAAGCAATAATAGAGTAGTGCAGGGACGCATTGAAAAGATGAGTAAGTCTAAAAAGAATCTCATCGATCTTGAGACGATGCAAGAGCAATATGGGGCTGATGCTATTAGGCTTTTTGTACTGTCCGATAGTCCGCCTGAGAAAGATCTAGAATGGTCGGCAAGCGGTATTGAAGGCTGCTCACGTTTTATTAATAAGCTTGAGCATATGTTTGAGGCGATAGCTTCTTTAACAGATGATGTGAATAGTGAAATTAACAAGGAACTCAATAGATTAGTGCATTTTACCATAAAGCACGTCGCAGACGATATAAAGCATTTTGCTCTAAATAGAGCAATAGCACGTATGCGTGAGCTTTCTAATGCTATATCCTCTGAAATATCTAAAGATAAGATCGATGTAAAAACGGTAAGGCATAGCTTTAATATTTTAATTCAGCTACTAAACCCGTTCATACCCCATATTACCGAAGAAATTTGGCAGAAGCTCGGCAATAAAGAGTGGTTATATAATTCAGCTTTTCCTGCATTTGATGAATCAATATTAGAGTTAGATACATATATTATGGCAGTGCAGGTTAACGGCAAACTCCGTGATACTTATGAGTTTAAAACTGCCGCAAGTGAAGATGAAATAAAGCAAATTACCGTTAGTCTGCCAAAGGTACAAAAGTTTTTAGAAGGGAAAGAGCCTAAGAAGATTATTCTTGTGCCTCGTAAAATTGTGAATATTATTGTTTGATGTTTTTTTCCGTCATTGCGAGAAGAGGTGCCTGTGTGAATCAAAAAATGTCCTTGATGTCATTCCCGCATAGGCGGGAATCCAGTAACATTTAGTGTCATACCGCGACTTGATCGCGGTATCCAGTCTTTGTTAATTTTTTTCTGTGGACCCCGTGGTCAAGCCACGGGGTGACATAGTAGGTTTTACTGGATTCCCGCCTACGCGGGAATGACATAAACAAGCCATGCAACAAGATCGGACAAGCCACGGTATGACAGTGGGCAAACTGATCCATGCAAGGCAAGCTCGTTCGCAATGCCGAACGTCTGTCATTATTTTTTTAACATGCTAGTATCCCGGCCATAACATCCATTTTAGAGTCAGCACCCGCTAGTTTTTCTTGATGTGATGATGCAACAGTGTCATGATGGAGTGGATTCTCTACAAGGTAATTACAAATATTGTCTACTAATGATTTTACTATATAATTTACTGCCCACCAACAAAATGCGACAACAATATCAATATTTAAAGTACTTTCTTCTTGTTTTAGTAATTTAAAATCGTTAACAGCATTTAAAGTATCTTGTTTTTCCGGTGTTATAACTTCTACTACTCCATAATCTGTTACATCAGGTTTCTCAAAATTATTTTTTATTATATCACTTAGAGTCATTTCTAGTGGAATGTTATCTAAGTCCACTATTTCTTTTTGTGGTTTTTTTATTGGTTTTGTCTGTTTAGTCATATAGATCCACTTTTTAGTGATTAATTATGTAGACTAAGTAATTTAAAAAATCAATTAGCTACTAAGAGGTTAGCTATAGTACTCTACGATTAATGTCATCCCCGCGTGACATTGTTGCGTGTATCAATTCCACCGCTGTCATCCCGTGATTTATTCACGGGATCCAGTTAAAAATACTAATAATTATTAGTATTTTAAGTTATATTTTGGGATCCCGTGGTCAAGCCACGGGATGAAACCGAGTGCGTTTTCTGATACACGCAACAACGCCTTTTCTGCAGCAAAGACATAGAGTCAAAATCATAAGGTACTATATATAGTCTCTTTAAATAGTGTGCAGGATTTTATACTTGAAGTCAATTTATTAAGTTAATAATTTAATCTTTTTATTAACTTATATTAATTTAAATTAATGCATGAAAATATCGATTTCATTCCAACCTATAAGGTCTAAATTAGCTCTTGTCGGTAAAAAGCGTAAAATATCTTGGGCAAGTTCAAGCCTATTTTCTCTAAGTAGCATTTTTTGTAAAATATCTTTTAACTGATGCAAATAAAGCACATCTTTTGCTGCGTATTCTTGTTGTTCCAGAGATAAATTTTTAGCTCCCCAGTAAGAAGATTGTTGTTGTTTGGAAATATTTATGGAAAGTAGCTCCCGACATAAATCCTTAAGACCATGGCTATCAGTATAGGTTCTAACGAGCTTTGAAGATATTTTAGTACAAAAGATATTTTCTAAATCTATACTCAAATATTTTTTTATAGCTGCTAAATCAAATCTAGCAAAATGAAATATCTTGCATCTAGTTTTATCTAACAATAATGCTTTTAAATTAGGAGCAGTATAATCTTGATTTACAAAATGAACAAGATGGGCTTCACCGTTGCCGTTACTAAATTGTAGCAAACAGAGTTTATCTCTATGTAGATTTAACCCCATTGTCTCGGTATCTATAGCAATATCCCCTTCAAGTTCAAAATTATTAGGTAGGTCGTCTTGATAAATTTTAATGTTCATAAATTATGTTCAATTCCTTTTAATCAATAATGTTGTTGTGTGGATCGATTTTCTATTCTCATCCCGTGATTTATTCACGGGATCCAGTTAAAAATACTAATAATTATTAGTATTTTAAGTTATATTTTTGGACCCCGTGGTCAAGCCACGGGGTGACACCGTAGGTTTTACCGGTCTGCCTCCTCGCAATGACGATGTTTACCTTTGACTAGGTGTATCTTTTATTGTAAACACCTGTTCTTTAGGATCTGCTACTCCTAAAACTTTCTTTGCTTGTTCTTCTAACATATCCTTATTTAGCGATTCCGTTCGGAGTAATTTGACGTTATGTTCAAGTTCTACTCTTTCTGCTCGTAAGCCTTTTAGTTCATCATAAGCTTTTTCAAGCTGCCTATTTACTTTTAAATATGCAATAATCCCTTTGTTACCATATATGCAATGAAAAACAAAATATCCAAGCAGTAAAGCTAAAAAGATATTTAAAATTATTTTTTTAGAATGATTATTTAAATGTATTATCATAAATATATCTTCATAAGAAATAATACCGGAGCAGTTAAAATAATACTATCAAATCTATCCAAAACTCCTCCATGACCGGGTATTATATGACCGCTATCTTTAATATTAAATTTTCGCTTAAAATATGAAATAAATAGATCACTTGATTGAGCTATTAATGCTAATATATAACTAATTATAAACAAATAAATTTTATTTGAAAAATAGTAATTTTCAATATGAAAGTTTGGTATAAAACTAACTAATACCGCAACCAAACCTGCTGATAATGTTCCCGTAATCAGACCGCTCCAAGTTTTTTTAGGACTGATTTTTGGAGCAAGTTTTGTTCCTTTAAAAGTTTTGCCGCCAATCATTGCAAAACTATCTACCGACCAAATTATGCAAAAATAAAGCATAATAAGCCATCTATTGGTATCTTCCATACTTAAAAATATCAATAGGCTTATAGGAATCGGAATAATAATTAGACCGATTAATAGATAAAGAATAGAAGAATAGGTCATATTATACCATTCACTTAACATTCCCATACCCACTAATATCATTAGAATATAGAATAAAGTCTTAAACCATAATATAGCTACAACAAATAACGGCACTAAAACTATACCGGACAGGATTCTTAAATATATATTTTGTTTATCTTTTGCCAAATGTTCTTTTCCTTTTTGAGTAATCATTTATAGCTTCTATTATATCATCTTTATTAAAATCGGGCCAATATTTGGGTGAGAAATATAATTCAGCATAAGCTGCTTGCCAAAGCAAGAAATTACTGATGCGATAAACCCCGCCCGGTCTTATTAATAAATCTACATCCGGCATTTCAGGATCATATAAAGCGTGTCCTATATCGCTTTCACTTATTTCTTTTTTACCGCTTGCAATAATTTTTGTGCAGGCATCAACTATTTCTTGACGACTTCCATAACTAAAAGCTATACAAAGCGTTATTTTATTATTATTTTTTGTTAATTCTATAGCATTATTTATTTGTTTTTGCAATGAGCTACTTAATAAATTAAGCCTACCTATTACTTTTATTTTAACGCCGTTTTTATGTAAACTGTTTAATTCATTTTTTAAATAAATACTTAATAATTTTATTAAGAAATCTACCTCCGTGCTTGAACGTTGCCAATTTTCGGAAGAGAAAGTATATAAAGTTATATAAGGTATATTAAGATTAATAAACTCAGGCAGTAATTCACGAATTTTATCGGCACCTAGCTTATGTCCTTCAGATTTTGTTAAGTTATGCCGATCAGCCCAACGAGCATTACCGTCCATTATTATTGCTAAATGTTTTATGTTAGTCATTATTTTATATTTTAGATGTTGCTGCATGGGTCGATTTATGTCATTCCCGCGGGGCATTGTTGCGTGGAACAATTCCACTGTTGTCATCCCGCGAGCTTGTAGCTGGATCCAGTTAAAAATACTAATATATTCGTATTTTTAGTTGTTTTTGGATACCATGGTCAAGCCACGGTATGACATCGAGTGCGTTTTTCAGTCCACGCATAAATGACATCAGTATTCATATTTTAGGTATTTCAATTCTTACCGATAACCCGCCTAAATCCTTGCTATCTTCTAAATAAATAGAGCTTTTATGATCGTTTATTATTTCTTTAGTAATAGCAAGCCCAAGTCCTACGTTACTTGCATTATCAAGCTGTCTTGCTTTATCTGATCTATAAAACGGTTTAAATACAAGGTGTTTTTCCGTATCATCTATACCGATACCGTTATCCTCAATAATTATAGCTACGGTAGATGGATTATCTGTCAAAGATATTTTAATTTTAGTTCCATATTTTATAGCGTTACCGATTAAATTAGACAAGGCTCTTTCAAAAGAATTCGGTTTAATTCGTACTTTTGAATTATCTATATTATTAAGTTTTATAAATTCAATATCTACATGTGACCATTTGTTTAAAAAATGTTCTATCCAAGGTAATAATAAAATTTCTTCAAATTCTTCTGTACTTTCGCCTTTAGCAAAATCTAAATAAGAATTTATCATTTGTTGCATAGTTAATATATCTTGTTTTAATCCTTTAATTTCTTCACTTCCTTCCATCAATTCAAGTTGTAGCTTCATTCTTGTTAAAGGAGTTCTAAGGTCATGCGAAATCATAGCAAGCATAGTGGTTCTTTTAGTAATTTGTTTTTCAATACGGGCTTTCATTTTTAAAAAAGCAAGCCCTGCTTTTCTTATTTCTAAGGCTCCCGAAGGTTTGAAATTTTTACCTTTTAAAACACCTCGACCAAATTTATCCATGCTATCCGCAAGAGTGATTATTGATTTAATTTGATTTTTGGAGAAAATAATAGAAACAGAAAGTAATATAACAGTTAAAGATATAATCCATAAAACAAATATATATACTGTAGGATTAAGTAGTAATTTTGCAGGAAAAGTAATATATAATATTCCATCTTTTAATTCTAAAAATACTTCGATTTTATTTTCTTTATTTAGTTTAACTATATTTTTTTCATGGATTTTTGTAGCTAAAATATTTTTAAATATAGTTAGAGGCTCGCTTAATTTAGGTTGTTTTATAGATAACTTTTTATTAAGCTGAAATTGATAAGATAAATTAAGATAATTTTCCGATAAATGAGTTATCTCTCTTGAATTATTTCTATGTTCTTTAATCAGGGATTCTATTTCATTAATAATAATAGTACTAGTATAATATGAAACATTATACCAATGACGATCGTAAAACAAAAATATAGCAACAATTTGCCCTATTAAAATCGGAATGATTATAATGAACATAAATCGTACAAATAATGTTCTTGGTAATAATTTAGATATAAAGTGCATAGCCCTCATTACGCACGGTTTTTAAATATTTCGGCTCTTTTGGATTATCTTCTAGTTTACTTCTTATTCTTGTAATTTGTACGTCGATAGAACGCATACTAAGCCCGCCCATAATTTTTGAAAGCTCAAAACGACTAGTAGATTTACCGGAATTTTTTATTAATATCTCAAGTAATTTTTGTTCGGTAGAGCTAAGAGATATAATTTGATCGTTCTTAGTGAATTCCTTTGTATCAAAATTATAGAAATTATTGCCGAATTTAATTATATTCGTTTCTTTTTTAAAGTTATTATAATTATTAATTAAATTATTTATCCGAAGTAATAATTCTCTCGGTTCAAAAGGTTTAGTTATATAATCAGAGGCACCGGCTTCAAGTCCTTTAACACGGTCATCGGCTTCCGATAAAGCAGTAAGCATAACTATAGGAATATTATTACCGGCATCCCTTATAGTAGTAGCAAAATCAATTCCTGTTATTTCAGGTAACATAATATCTAAAATAATTAAATCATAATTAGAAGTTTTTAATAGATTTTTAGCTTCTATGACTGAGCTTGCCGTTGATACTAAAAACTCGTTTTTATTTAAAAACTGCTTTAAAAGTGCTAATATTCTGCTATCATCATCAACGATTAAAATATGTGCTTTGTATGTATACATGTATACTCTTTGTAATTTGAAAAATTGGTCTTTTATGTGTCATCCCGTGGCTTGACCACGGGATCTTGTATCACAAACTGAGTCCTGAGATCCCGTGGTCAAGCCACGGGATGACATCTTAAATTATGTCTACTTTAATATAAATATAGGTTAATGACAATGATAAAACTAGAACAAATTTTTTGGCATGTTTGGATTAACGGTGATTTAGTTCCTTATCAATTCGCAAGGATTCATGTTTTAACTCATAGCCTGCATTATTCAGGATCGGTATTTGGGGGTGAGAGAGCTTATAACGGTAAAGTTTTTAAGTTAAAAGAACATACGGAAAGATTAATAAAGTCAGCAGAAGCATTAGGTTTGAAAGTACCTTATAGTGTGGACGAGATAATAAAAGCTCATGAACTTGTAATAAAACAAAATAATATTAAGGATGCATATATAAGACCGCTTATTTGGTGTGGAGACGAATCGCTAAATATTACTAATCCTGATTTGTCTACTAATCTTTTGATTGCCGGTATTCCATCAATGCCAAGGTCTTTTGAGAAAGGTATAAATTTGCATGTAAGCCGCTGGCGTAAAGCAATACCTGATAGCACCCCGGTACAATCTAAATCCGCCGCTCAATATAATATGGCAATAACGAGTAAAAAAGAAGCTAAAGCTCTTGGCTATGATGATGCCTTATTACTTGATTATGAAGGATATATTGCTGAATGCACTACAACAAATATTTTCTTTGTTAAAGATAAAACATTATATACTCCAATTGCCGATAGATTTTTAAACGGTATAACAAGACAGACTATTATTGAAATTGCAAAAGATTTAGGTCTAAAAGTAAAAGAAGAGCGTTTGAAATTAGAGCAAATAGAGAATTTTACCGGATGTTTTGTTACAGGCACGGCAATCGAGGTGCAAAATATTGATTCTATAGATTTAGGCAATAAAAAGATTACTTTCGATGATCATCAAATTGCAGATCGTTTGAAAAAAGAATATGGGCGTATTGTTAGGGAGTAGGAAAAGCGTCATTGCGTGGCTCGATTTTACTATTGTCACCCCGTGGCTTGTCCACGGGGTCTAGTTAAAAATACTAATAATATTAGTATTTTTTAGTTGTTTTCTGGATACCGTGGTCAAGCCACGGGGTGACACCGAACGGATTTTTCAAGACATGCAACAATGCTTATGGTCGCTCGCAATGGCAAATTAATAAAAAAATAAAAAACAATGAACAATATATTTAAAGGTTTAATTACCGCAGCTATAACACCTTTTAAAGATAATAAGTTAGACTTATATGCTTTAGAGAGAATTTTAAAACATCAAATAAAGCATGAAGTCGATGCAGTATTAATTGCAGGCTCAACCGGAGAAGGTAGTAGCTTAAGCTTTGAAGAATATAAGTTATTACTGCAAACTAGCGTAGAAATCGTTAATAAGCGTATTCCTATAATAAGCGGATGTTCATCAAATAATACTGCTTATGCAAGAGAGCTTGCAGCGGAATCTACAAAAATCAAGGTTGATGGTTTTATGGCTAGTCCGCCATCTTATGTAAAACCTATTCATGAAGGGATTTATAAGCATTTTGAAGCATTACATGAAGCGTGTAATCTACCTATTATGTTATATTCAGCTCCAACTAGAAGCGGAGTAGATTTTTCTGATGAGACGATATTGAGACTTAGCGAGCTACCGCGTATCTTAGCATTAAAAGATTGCAGCGTAGATTTAGAACGTCCATTGCGGATTAGAGCAATAGTTAAAAAGGATTTCAACATTTTAACCGGTAACGATGAAGTAGTCTTAGCTTTTAACGCACAAGGTGGGGTAGGGTGGACTTCCGTAGCTTCTAATATTGCTCCTGATATGTGTAAAAAGTTATTGGAGAAATGGAATAAGAATGACACTAAAGGAGCATTAGAAATCCATCAGAAATTACTGCCTTTATATAAAGCATTATTTGTAGAGTCTAATCCGATTCCGATAAAATATGCTGCATATTATTTAGGTTTATGTGAAAATGAAATTAGACTACCATTAACTGAAGCAAGCGATAGTGCTAAAAAACAAATTGAAAACATTATAACATCACTATCCATAAAATTATGACCGAGTATAAGAAAGTTATTGCACAAAATAAGAAAGCCCTTTTTAATTATTTTATTGAAGAAAGATTAGAAGCAGGTATTGTATTAAAGGGTAGTGAAGTACAGTCTTTGCGTCAAGGCAAAGCTTCTATAGAGGAAAGCCATGCGGCAGATACCGGGCATGAGGTATTTTTGTATAACTGCCATATTGCGGAATATGAGAAAGCGAATAGATTTAATCATTCTACTCGTAGACCTCGTAAATTATTGTTGCATACTAAAGAGATAAAGAAAATTATCGGTAGAATTAGAATAAAAGGCTATACGCTAGTAGCTCTTTCTATGTATTTTAATAAAAAAAATAAAGTGAAAGTTGAGCTTGGTATTGCTAAAGGTAAGAAATTACATGATAAAAGAGAATCAATTAAAGAAAAAGATTGGAAAAGAGATCAGAGCAGATTAATAAGACAGAAGTAAGGGATTTTGCTACACCGAATGTCAAGCCGTCTTTGTTACATAGCTCATTTTATGTCATTCCCGCTTTTAGCTAGGAATGACATATCGACATGTAACAATGAAATAAAGTAAAAACAATATAAAAATTAAATATAGGTATTTATGCAGCATATTATAGGTAAAATATTGGTTATATTTGTAGTTGTTATAGGAGTTTTATTTGTTTTCAAAACAATGAAAACTTATTCTACAAATCCGGTTTCCGTTGAGGTTAAACAAAGCGAGGATGCAAGGAAATGTGAAGAGGAAAGAGTCCAAGAAATAATCAAAGATTATTTGCTTAAAACTCCGGAAATAATAATAGAATCAATAGAAGGCTTGCAAAAACGTAAAGTACAGGAAAATGAGACTAAAGTTAATAACTATCTAAAAGATAATAAGTTAGGTATTGAAGATAGCACAATCTTTCCTATTATAGGAAATAAAGACGGTGATATAATAATAATTGCTTTTTATGATTACAATTGTTCTTATTGTAAAAAAGGCGATGTTTCTATAAACGAATTATTGCAAAACGATCCAAAAGTTAAAGTTATATTACGACCGCTACCTATCCTTGGAGATGCTTCCGAATATCTTGTAAGAATAGTTTTAGCCGTTTATAAGGTTAATCCAAGTAAATTTAAAGCTGTTCATGATGAACTAATAAAAATAAGAGATGTTTCTAAGGAATCTATAAAAGAATTATTAACCGAGAATGGCTTAAATGCTACGGAAATTGAAGAAACTGCCGATAGCAATGAGATTAAAGAGTTAATTACTCAAAATATGAAAATAGCTAGAAGCCTTAGAATCCAAGGAGTACCTGCGTATATAATTGATTCAAAATTAATACCCGGGTTAATAGATTTCTCACAGTTACTAAATATAGTTAAAGAAATTAGGGATAATAAGAGTTCTTAAGGAACTTGTAGGGGCTTGGTGTTATTGCATGGCTTGTTTTATGTCATTCCCGCGTAGGCGGGAATCCAGTAAAGTAAAGCTTTTTTAATATGGATCCCTGCTTTCGTGACGATGACATCGAGATTTTTTAAAAAAATGTCCGGTACTATAACCTTAACCACATGGTCCATAAAAACAATAAGAAATACTAATAATTTTAGTATTTTAACTAGATCCCGTGGTCAAGCCACGGGATGACAGAGGTGAAATTGATCCACGCAATAATAGCTCTTCGTATAATGATTAGCCTTTATTCAGTAAATCTAACATAGTTTTACCGATATCGGCAGGGGATCTAGTGATAGTTACGCCGGCACTTTGTAGAGCTTCAAGCTTATCTTCGGCACTTCCTTTCCCTCCGGCAATAATAGCACCGGCATGCCCCATTCTTTTACCGGGAGGTGCTGTAATACCTGCAATAAAGCTAACAATAGGTTTCTTGATTTTCGATTGCTTGATAAACTCGGCTGCATCTTCTTCTGCATTACCGCCAATTTCACCAATCATAATAATTGCTTTTGTTTCATCATCTTTCAAAAACATATCAATACAATCAACAAAATTAGTGCCGTTAACAGGATCACCGCCTATACCGACACATGTAGATTGTCCAAGTCCTACGGCTGTTGTCTGTGCTACTGCTTCATAAGTTAGAGTGCCTGATCTTGAAACAATACCTATCGTTCCTCTTTTATGAATATGCCCAGGCATAATACCGATTTTACATTCACCCGGTGTGATAACTCCAGGGCAGTTAGGACCGATTAATCTAGTTTTAGAACCGACTAAAGCACGTTTTACTTTCACCATATCAAGTACCGGAATTCCTTCCGTTATACATACTACTACTTCGATTTCGGCATCGATTGCTTCTAATATCGAATCAGCGGCAAAGCCGGGCGGAACATATATAACGCTTGCATTTGCACCAGTTTTTGCTTTTGCTTCATGTACGGTATTATATACAGGTAAATCAAGGTGAGTATGACCGCCTTTGCCGGGTGTAACACCGCCAACCATGTTAGTGCCGTAAGCTATCGCTTGTTCAGAGTGAAAAGTTCCTTGTGAACCAGTAAAGCCCTGACAGATAACTTTTGTTTTTTTATTTATTAATATTGCCATGTTAAATAATTTGTTTTATATGTATTATGTTTTTATTTTGTATAATCGTCATTGCGAGGAAATTTACGAAGTAATTTGACGAAGCAATCCAGTAAAAAATTCTGATTTACAGAATTTTTTTAATCTTTTTCTGGATTGCCACGTTGCTTTGCTCCTCGCAATGACGGTTTTGGTATCCACGTAGGCAATACCCACTCGCAATGACGCTTACCTACCTAATAGCCTCGACTATCTTATTTGCAGCATCTGCTAAATCATGGGCCGGTATTATTTCTAAACCGGAATTTGATAAAATTTCTTTCCCTTTTTCAACGTTTGTACCGGCTAAACGAACCACTAACGGTACTTTTATACCTATGTCTTTTGCTGCTGCAATAATCCCTTCCGCTATAATATCACAACGCATAATACCGCCGAAAATATTAACTAGAATTCCTTGTACTTCTTTATCGGATAAAATTATTTTTAAAGCTTCTTTTACACGCTCACGATTAGCCCCACCGCCAACATCTAAGAAATTTGCAGGTGACGCACCGTAAAGCTTAATAATATCCATAGTAGCCATAGCAAGACCGGCACCGTTAACCATACAACCGATATTACCGTCCATTTTTACATAGCTAAGTCCTGCGTTTGCCGCTCTAGTTTCTAAAGGATATTCTTCATCGTGATCACGCATTGCTGTAATATTCGGATGCTTAAATAAGCCATTATCGTCAAAAGTAATTTTTGCATCTAAAGCTAATAAGTTCCCGTCGCTATTTACAATTAACGGGTTGATTTCAATTTGTGCTGCATCGGTTTCAATAAAAGCATTATAGACTGATTTTACTATTTCTTTCATCTGTTTTGCTTGGTTATCCTTAAAGCCTAACTCATAAGCTATGCCTCGCATATGAAAATCTTGTAAACCGGTTGCAGGATCAACAGAAAATTTAACAATTTTTTCCGGAGTTTTTTCTGCTACTTCTTCAATATCAACTCCTCCTTCGGTAGAAGCTATGAAAGTAATACAGCTAGCTGATCTATCAAATACGATACTGAAATAATATTCTTTTAAAATATCACAACCTGATTCAATATAAAGACGGTTTACTTTTTGTCCTTGAGGTCTTGTTTGATGCGTTACTAAATTAATCCCAAACATATCATGGGCAACTTTCTTAGCTTCTTCTTTACTCTTAACAACCTTAACACCGCCTGCTTTACCTCTACCGCCGGCATGTATTTGTGCTTTAACCACGTATACTTCCGTATTTAACTTATCTATGGTTTCATTAATCTTTTCGGTTTTCGTAACAACGAGTCCAGTGGAAGTAGGTACGCCGTATTTTCTTAAAATCTCTTTTGCTTGATATTCATGAATATTCATTTTAAATAATTTATTTAAATAATTAAAGCACAGTATAATAATTAATCTTTAAACTGTAAAGTAGAGAGTTTTTTGTCGATTTGTCATCCCGTGGCTTGTCCACGGGATCCAGTAATTAAAAAATACAAATAAAATAAATTTTAAAGATTAAAAGCTCGATTTATCTTGCTTTATACTGGATCCTGTGGACAAGCCCACGGGATGACATCATTTTACTCATTCCACATCCTCTTAAGTACGTTATCTTTTCTAATAAAATGGTGATATAACGCAGCTAGTATATGCAAAATAATTAAAGCAGTAAATAACAAAGCAACCTTTTTATGGATTTTCTTAAAGATTTTAGCAAATTGTAAATCTTGAGCAAAAGAATTTATAGTAAACAAACCGTAAAAATCAATATGATGATTTGATAGGATGGTCATAAAAAAGCCGCTTATTGGCATTAATAACATTAAAAGATATAGCAAATTTATATTAATATTAGCAGCTTTTTTCTGCCAATTCGGCATATCTTCCGGTAGCAAAACATTAGCGTTATAGAATTTCCATAAAAGCCTTATTATTACTAAAGATAAAACAACTATACCGGTTGCTTCATGTATCCCGTATAGTTGCCATTTTAAAGGAGGCTCTATGAAATTATCCATTGAGAAACCGACAATGAGCATTACTATAACTATAATACTCATGAGCCAGTGAAAAAGTTTTGCAATTAAGCCGTAAGAATTTTCAGTATTTGTAAGTAGCATGATACCCCCAAAATTGGTTGTATTGTCATCCCGTGGCTTGTCCACGGTATCTAGAAAACAACTTGCGAACATGTTAATATTTTTACTGGATCCAGTGGACAAGCCACGGGATGACACCGAGTCGTAGTATAATAGTTTGTTCTTAATTCCCAACCGCCGTATCTATAATCTTTTCTGCCTCTGTACCGCTAATTTTTTCTTTATCATTCAGAATAAGATTAGCATTCTTTAAGTCATCTCCTATTGCTTCCGCTCTTCCTTTTAAAATCTTAGCTAAAAACTGCTCGGCAAGAGCATAATATGAAATTCTATTACCGGGTTTTGCAAAGCCGTGTCCTTCGTCTTTATAAAGTGCATAAACTACCGGTATATGCTTTGCTTTCATTCTATTTACAATCTGTTCTGATTCTGCCTGTACGACTCTCACATCGTGAGCACCTTGGGCTATAAATAAAGGCTTTTTGATATTATCAACAAAATTAATGGGTGATTTTTGTCTTAAAAACTCTTTTTCTTCTTCAGTATCCCAAGGTCCTATACGTGTTTTATATATACTTAACAATGGTGTCATATAAGGAGCTTTAGATTGCACATGAGTTAATAAATTAGACATACCGACAACGTCAACACCACAAGCAAATATGTCAGGGGTCATGGTAAGACCGACGAGTGTAGCATAACCGCCATAACTTCCGCCCATAATACAAACTTTATCAGAATCAACTATATTATTCTTAATAGCCCAGTTAACACCGTCAATTAAATCGGTGTGCATTTTACCGGCATATTCTAAATTACCGGCGTTTAAGAAATCTTTCCCAAAACCGGTAGAACCACGGTAATTTATACTTAAAACTGCGTAACCACGATTCGCAAGCCATTGATGCTCAGGATTGTATCCCCAGCTATCACGAACCCACGGACCGCCGTGAACATTAATTATTAGCGGTACTTTTTTATCAGGAATATTATTTTTATCAAGTTTTACATCATTTGGAAAAGTGATATAGCTAACTAAATCAAGTCCGTCACGTGACTTGATAATTACCGGTATCATCTTAGTAAGATTATATTGCTCAAGTTCTTTGCGATTAGTAAATAAAAATTCGGCTTTTTTATTTGCCCTATCATATTTATAATATTTCACCGGTGCATTATCAGCCATATAAGCAACGATCCAAATTTTATCGTCTAGCGTCCTACTATTAATAATTAAATCACCGAGATCGAGAGCTTGCAAATATTTAATATCATCTTCAATATCTTTATCTAATATTTTATATGAGACTCTATCATAATCTATAGATACTGCTTGCAGAGTTTGCCTTGTGGGATGAACTGTAAATAAGCTGATATCGGCTTTTGAATCTTCAGCTAATATTTCTTCTCTGCCTGTAGCGAGTGTTATCGCCTTAAGGGCTGAAGTATTGCGGTTACGCCCCTCAAGCATATAAAGAATTTCGCCGCTAGCATCAAAACCGAGTATAGAAGTATTGAAAGAATCTTCCATTGAGATTTTAGTATATAATTTAGGTTCGCCGTCTCTTAATTCATAATATTCAACAGCTCCGTCTTTATCTAGTAAACTACCGAATCTTAAATTTAAATTTTCATCAACTACGCAATCAGTAAATCTATCATTTTTATAAATTAATTCTTTTTCTAAAGTATCTAGATTTAACTTATAAATATCAAAATATTCAGGATTACGCTCATTTAAATATATTAATATCTCATTTGGCTTTTTATAACTCACTCCGGCTATACCGGCTTTAACACCTCTTTCAGGAGTAAGTAGTTTTGACTCTTTCGTTTCTATATTATAACTGTAGATTCGGTCATTTTCATCACCGTTAAAATCTTGGGTATATAAAATATTTTTATTATTATAAGCTTTAGCATAAGACCAAATACCACGTCCTTTGTCATTGGTTATAGCTTCTGCTTTACTAATATCATCTGAGGGGGCTAGCCAGATATTTAATACACCGTCTTTCGGTGCAATATATAGAATATATTTGCCGTCGTGGGTTAGAGAAACCCTTGCTTTATCAGGGTTACCGAATAAAACTTTTCTTGGGATTATTTGATTGTTATCCGTTATCGTTTGCTTTTGAAACATAAAAATACCGACTATTATTAATATAGTGCCTATAATATAGAAAATTTTACTCATTACTAATGGTTTGTTATTTAAATTGCGGTTCTTTTTTATGTCATTCCCGCGTGGCATTGTTGCGTAGACCGGTAAAACCCACTGTGTCACCCCGTGGCTTGCTAACTAGGTCCATAAAAACAACAAAAAACACTAATAATTTTAGTATTTTTAACTGGATCCCGTGGTCAAACCACGGGATGACAGAGGTGAAGTTGGTCCACGCAACAACGTCTTTCCGCGGAGGTGGGAATCCATTACTTCAAGGCTTTTTAAAATCTCGATTTATCTCGCTTTATGCTGGATTCCCGCTTCCGCGGGAATGACATAAGGGGTACGGGATGACAAAAACTATACTCTCTCAATATTGCTTAAAAACCAATCAACTTCTTTGGTATTAGCATTACGTGTAAATGTCCATTCTTCTTTTAAATCTTCAATTTTGTCAACTACATTTTTACCTTGAAATAGTAATTTAATAAATATGTTATTACCGAACATGTAAATTTCTGAATATTTTGCACTTAAAGCCGATGAGTCAAAAAAATCACCGTAAGACGGTGTTATTTTTTCAAATTCTTCCAAGTATCTTTTATCTATCAGTTCAGATAATTCTTGAGTATCTTTTTTATAAGCAGCTTCTATAATCATTTGAAAAGCAGTTTTAGCATTATTTATAAATTTAACCGGGTCAAAGGAATAAAGGCGTTTATGTACTTGTTCCATTCCATCTACGACCGCAGTTATATTATGTTCCACTATTATATCTTTAAAAGCTTTAATATCTTGGGCTGTTGGAATATTTTTTTCTTCTTTATTAGATTTAATTGTACTGTAAGTTACGTCCTTAATAATCGGTTCGCCAAAATAAGATTTTTGCTTTGTTTGTTCCTCTTCTGAAGTAGAACCGAGAGTCGTAATTAATTTGTTGATGATGTAAAAGGCAATAACGGCAAAAATTAATAACTCTATTATTTGAGGAGACATTTTCTATTTATTTTTATTAAAAGATTATTCTTATATCTTAATATAAAAAAATAATCTTTTAAAGTTATTTAATAAAAATAAGGATTTATTTTTATTTGAGTTATACTTAAAGTTTAAAAAATAACTAAAATATCTTGATTATTTTAATTATTATGATATTATTGTTTTGTAAATGATGTTTAAACTCCATCATTGCAAAACATTTATAGCCTTTAGTTTATTTATGCTAGGGGGCTGTTGTACTAAAGGCTTAATTTTTAAGCGTTTTTAGTATAACGGATAATTATTGTTTTCAATGATTGAGTTTATTCCCTAGCACCTATCTTTAATTTCCGAATGAACTGGCGAGCCGGCAATTTAATTATATAATGCAAAATAGTAGCTATCGTAACCGAAGTAGCAAATTTAAGCCATAAAGGAGTCGGATAAATCCAGTAATATGCTACAAAAATTCTGTAGTTAAAGCAGAAAGGTATAAAGCATATGAAATTTGACCTAGAAAATATGTTATTGGATTACCAAAAATAAGTTTACTTAATCCTGAATCATTAGATGTTCCAATAATTATTAGATGAGCCGACTGCAGTCCACCAAAGTGTTTCTGCATTAATTATAATAAAAATATAAGCAAAAACAGCAATTCCTACAAATGTAATAATATCATAAATAATATAATTAAGTTTCAAAGATTTTATATATTTTGGAAGTGTTGAGAGATAA